>QKMY01000062.1 GCA_003242895.1 Candidatus Margulisiibacteriota bacterium | reverse complement strand
CAAGAAGGGCTTACGGTTTTAGAAACTTTGAAAATTACAGATTGTGGGTTAAAATACTATGTCGTTAATATCTGGATTCCCCCATCTTCGGAGTAGAGCCAAACTTCCTGATGCTCTATCCAGCAAGTATCCCTCGGCCAGTTCGGAATGGATATGGCAGTGGCTGTTTCCCGCCCCGTCTTATTACATAGACAAAAGTGACGGGAAGGTGTATCAACATCACTTACATGAATCAAGTGTTCAAAAATCAATTAATAAAGCTGCTTCTGAAACCGGCATACCCAAAAAAATATCCGCCCACACCCTCCGTCATAGTTTTGCTACCCATTTGCTGGAATCCGGGGTAAATATTCGGACGATTCAGGAATTGCTCGGGCATAAATATCTGGATACGACAATGATCTATACACACGTTGTCGCTTCCTTCAAGAAGAATATCAGAAGTCCTCTGGATTTTTTATAAACTGCTGCGCCTTCTATGGCTCAAAGGTTTTCGCACGCATTTTCCCATTCTTCTATTCAACCTGAGTTCGACCTAAGCCATTGTAAAATCTTGGCGCGTGTTATAATTGACGGGAAGCCTACTGTTAATTGGACTGAGCTTGGGAAACTACTATATAATAATGCCACTTGTACAAACTGGCTCGCCCGCAAGGATTCGAACCTCGACAAACTGGACCAAAACCAGTTGTGCTACCATTACACTACGGGCGAAATCTTAAGGAATTATAAGAAATAACAAGGAATTATGTCAATAACTATTTTTTTAAACATATTTTGTGAGCAACTTGTTGACCTCATTGGATATGCTTGCCAGTTTATTGCTCGTTGCTGATATTTCTTCCAACGAAGCGTTTGATTCTTCGGCTGCTGATGATATTTGTTCAGCGGCAGAGGCGTTGCCCTGAACGATCTCAGTAATCTTGTCCATGGAAAAAACAACTTCGTTTGCACTGGCAGCTATCTCTTCAATAGCCGCAGATATATTTTCAGCCTGCTCAACAACTTCATGGATGCTGGAGAATATATTTTCCAGTGCAGTGGTTGTTTGTTCTGCAGTATTAGAGCCTTCTTTGACCTTTTCGGTTGTAGTGTGCATTGCATCAATAGAAATATCGATATCAATTAAGATGTGTTTGATAATATCAGCAATCTGTTTTGTCGCTTCTGTTGATTTGTCGGCAAGTTTTTTGACTTCCTCCGCAACAACGGCAAACCCTCTGCCGTGTTCGCCGGCTCTTGCCGCTTCGATAGCCGCATTTAATGATAAAAGGTTCGTTTGGTTCGCGATTTCTTCTATAACCTGAACAACTTCCCCAATCTGTTTTGATTTGTTTCCTAGTCCGGATATCGTCTGTGAAGAATTTTGTGCTGCTTCTTTAATATTATTCATATTGGTTAGCGTTAATTTAACTATATCCGACCCTTTTAAGGACATTTGCGCTGCTTTGTTTGATTGTTCGGTGATTGTAGACGTATTTTGAATTATAGAGTCAATTGCTCGAGCAAGGTCTTTAATTGTGAAGTTAGCTTTGTAAAGCATATTGCTCTGATTCATTGCGCTTTTGGCAATCTCTTCAATTGATTTGGATACCTGGAGAGATGATGAATCCGCCTCTTTGCTGAAATTAGATAGCATTTTGGATGAATCTTCCATATCAACCGCAAATCTTTTCATTAGAAGTATAAATCCATTGAATTCCTGGAAAAAAGAATTGTACAGGAACGCGCTATCGGCGAGAATATCCTGATCGTCACAGGTTAGCGACGTGTTTGTAACGCCTGTGTTGGCATTTTGAAGAGATTCCTGTAATTTTTCAGAAAAGAAGTGAACCCGAATTGAGAGTCGCCAATGCTTGAACATGAGGATTATAAAACACAGAAACAGTGTCATGTACGAAGTAATGATTAGTGTTTGAGACTGATTCGTAAGTGAAAGAATAAGCAATCCGATTGATATTGATAGGAAAACCAGGTAGATAATAAATCTATATATTTTGGAATTTGAATTTTTTTTTGCCACGAATTTAAATCCTTTCTCTAATGATACAGTAAAAATTAATTAGCTAAGGTAGCTTATTTATCCTGGAAAAATGTATGAGATAGCTATTTGTAGGTATCTACTTAAGTATATACATACTGGAGAGTTAATTCAACTTTTATAACTTGCCTGGTACGAAAGGTTTGTTGTTCTTATCACTATTATGTTTGGTTGAGTTTGCTGTTGAGGGGGCAGATTTCCTTCTTGTTGCGGGTAATGTAGCGAGGTCTGGGTATTGTCGCTTGCATTGGACCTATCATTATGCTAGTATGTGGTGAACGTAGAAACTGTACAAAGGAGTGGGAGGACCCCACTCTTTTTTATTATAAAAATATAATCATATTGATGAAAATAGTGAGTAATGATCCTGATTAAAGTGGTGTAAAAGGGAGGATTTGAATAATGATACTGATAGATAATTTTTCACAGGTGATGGCTCAAATAGAAAGCGAACGGGGTGTTGATAGGTCTGTATTAGTGCGGGCTATATCCGATTCGTTACTTTCAGCATGCAAGAAGAAGTTTGAAAATGCTGAAAACTTGAGAGTAGAGCTCAATGAGCTAACCGGTGAGACTAGAGTGTTCGCAGAGAAAGAAGTTATCGAAAAAGTAACTGATGAAGAAACGCAAATATCTCTTGAAGAAGCTATGGAATATGATGACAGCTTTAAGGTAGGAGATATTCTTGAAATAGAGGTTACTCCAGATGATTTTGGTAGAATTGCTGCTCAGACAGCTAAGCAGGTAATTATTCAGCGGATAAGAGAAGCAGAAAAAAATTCAATTTTTAATGAATTTAAAGGCAAGGAAGGTACTATTATTTCTGGTGTTGTTCAGAAGCTTGAGCGCAGAAATATTCTTATTAATTTGGGAAGAATCGAAACCATTTTAGGTCCGAGTGATCAAATCCCTGGAGAGATCTATAAACCTAAGGATAGGATTAAACTTTATGTCGTAGAAGTTAGGAAAACACCGAAAGGACCTCAAGTTGTTACCTCTCGATCACATCCTAGGATGCTGCAGAAATTGTTTGAATTAGAAATACCGGAAATACAAGATGGAATTATTGAAGTTAAGGGTGTATCCCGTGATCCGGGATCGCGATCAAAGATAGCTGTTAAGTCAAATAACCCGGATATAGGTGCGGTAGGTACGTGCGTTGGAAAAATGGGAAGTCGGATCCAGGCAATTATCAGGGAGATCGGAAATGAGAAGATTGACATCGTTGAATGGTCGGAAGATCCTGAAACGCTTATTTCGAATGCTCTGAAGCCTGCGAAAATAGCCAGAATAAAAATCGTAGATTTAAAGGAAAAAAAGGCTGAAATTACAGTTCCGGATGACCAGCTTTCATTAGCGATTGGAAAAGGTGGACAAAATGTCAGATTGGCAGCTAAATTAACCAATTGGAAAATTGATATCTTGAAGTTATCGGATATTCGAGCAGTTGAAGAGCAGCATATTAAAGAGCAGGAAGAAATTTTGATTAAAGAAGTAGCGAAGAGACAAGCAGAAGAAAACACGCTTCCGACAGAAGATCAGGAATGACCTGAAAAACTTACGGAGTGGTAGATGCATATTGAATTATTTTTATGGTTATTATACCTATAATTTGTTAGTGAGGGGGATATAAACTCTTATGTCAAGAATTAGAATATATCAATTGGCAAAGGATTTGAACAGAAGTACGAAAGATATAATCGATGCTCTTGCTAAGCTTGGAGTTAAGGTGGTTGGGCATAATTCAACGATCGACGATTATCAGGCAGTCAAGATAAGAGATTATTTTGTCCCTAAAAATGTTGTTCAAAAACCTAAGTTAATTATTCGTAAGATAGGCGAAGTTAAAGAAAGAGAAGCAGAAGCAGCAGCTGTGGCAGCAGCAGCGGCAGCAGAAGCTCTTAAAGTGGAAAGTGCTCCGGAAGTAATAAGTAAACCAATAGAAGCTATACCGGAAATGAAAAAAGAAGGCGAAAAACAAGAAAACCCATCTGAAATCCAAAAAACTAAACCGCAGACGATAGAATTACCAGACACAAATAAGAGATTGCCGCAGCAAGTTCAGCGTGTTATTACAATGAAGGAGTCTGAAACAAAGCCTGAAAGACGGCAGGAAACCACAATTGTTATTGCTCCTGCTCCTGGAGAGAAGCCAGCTGGAGAAGCGGCTCCTGCTACAACGGCGGCACCTAAAGAAGAAAAAAAGCGAGATCAAAAGTCAGATATTAAAAGTAAAGAAGAACGACAAGAGTTAATAAAGGAAAAGCAGAGTCAGCGACGTCAAAAAAGAGAAAAAAAGAGAAAACAGAAACAAGATAAAGAGCCTGTCATTGAGCAGGAAGAGAATGTCGAAGACGATGGTAGTGTAAAGATTATTCAGATAGATAAACAACAGTTTACAATTAAAGAATTGGCAGATACTCTTCGGGTTGGGCTTGGAGATATCATGAAAGTTGTTTTGTCAAAAGGGATGCTTTTAACACTTAATTCGGAAATTGATTATTCTCTTGCCGTACAACTTGCCGAACCCTTTAATATTGTGCTAGAGCAAAAAGAAGTTATTAGCAAAAAACAAGAAAGGGAAGAAGCGATGCTTCTTTCCCAGCTCGACGAAAAAGAGGAAAATCTTATATTGCGTCCCGCTGTTGTTACTATCATGGGTCACGTTGATCATGGTAAAACAAAGCTTCTTGATACTATTCGAAAAGCAAATGTTGTAGATAAGGAAGCTGGCGGTATTACGCAGCATATTGGAGCTTATCAGGTTAAAGTCAAGGATAAAATGATTACATTCCTTGATACTCCTGGTCATGAAGCTTTTACGGAAATACGGGCACGTGGTGCTCAAGTTACAGATATTGTTGTCTTGATTGTCGCTGCTGATGATGGCGTTATGCCACAGACGAAAGAAGCGATTGACCATGCAAAAGCAGCAGCAGTTCCAATAATTGTTGCAATTAACAAAGTTGATAAAGCTGATGCCGACCCTGAAAGAGTTAAACAACAGCTTACTGAGTTTGGACTCGTTACTGAAGAATGGGGCGGAGACACGGTATGTATTCCGATTTCTGCTAAGTTCGGGCAAGGTGTTGAAGAACTTCTGGAGATGATCACCCTTGTAGCTGAACTAAAAGAATTAAAGGCGAACCCAAATAAAGATGCTCAAGGTATTATTATCGAGGCTAAGCTTACCAGTAACCGTGGCCCTGTTGCTACAGCCATTATTAAGAGCGGTACTTTACGTGTTGGAGATTCTTTTGTTATCGGACCGATTTTTGGAAAAGTACGTGCAATGCTTGACTATAAAGGGAATCCGATTACTGAAGCCCCGCCATCCACCCCGGTAGAAATTTTGGGGATATCTCAGGTGCCGACAACTGGAGACATTGTACAGGTTGTAAAAAGTGAGAAGGAAGCAAAATCTATTGCCGATAAGCGCAGAATAGAGTTAGAGGAAGAGAAGCGTCGTAAACGTACGTTATCACTTGAGAGTTTTTCAAAACGTATTCAGGAAGGTGAAGTAGCAACCCTTAATATCCTTATAAAAGCTGATACTCAAGGATCTGTAGATGCTCTTGAGAAATCTCTTACCGAACTTTATTCAGAGAAAGTGCATTTAAATATTGTTCATAGCGGGACAGGTTCTATTACTGAATCTGACATAATGCTTGCAAAAGTTTCTGAAGCTATTGTTTTCGGATTTAATGTTCCTGTTAATGGCGAAGTTCGAAAGATTGCTGAAGATGAGGGCGTCGACATAAAGTTGTACAATATCATCTATAAGATAATTGAAGATGTTCAATCAGTACTCGAAGGTATGGAAAAACCGGAATTTGAAAAGATAAGAGTTGGTTTAATTGAAGTCAGAGCGCTGTTTACCTTTTCGAAGGTGGGAGCTATCGCGGGATGTATAGTTAAGTCCGGGCGTGTACAAAAATCCTCGAATATTGTAGTTGTGAGAAATAATGCGGCTATATTTGAAGGCAGATTAAGTTCGCTTAAACGATTCCAGGAAGATGCAAAAGAAGTTAAAGAAGGCTATGAATGCGGACTTGTTGTTAAAGATTTTAATGATTTCCAGGTTGGGGACCTTGTTGAGGTCTATGATTTGGTTGAGAAAAAGTAGGGATGACAATGAATCGCGAAATTCGAATCGCCGGAGTAATAAAAAAGGAAATATCACATATCATTCAAGCAAAAGTGCATGATAACCGTATTGGGTTTGTGAGCGTGACGAATGTTGAAGTTACCAAAGATTTGTCTTATGCCAAAGTCTATATAAGTACTTATGGTACGGATGAGGATAGGAAAAAGGCAATTGCCGGGCTGAAGCATGCCAAAGGGTTCATAAAACGAGAGCTAGCACAAATACTTCAGATACGGCAGATGCCTGATTTAACATTTATTGATGATCGGTCAATCGAGCATGGAGTTGAAATGATTGGAAAATTAAAATATTTAGACCATGCGCGTGAAGATCTGACATCCGATGACAAACGTTAGATAGTATTTTATGGTTTACCAAACTGAAGAAATATATCATACATTTACGAAGGCATCGAGGATTGGAATAGTCGGGCATATGAATCCTGATGGCGATGCATTAGGTTCTATGTCCGCGTTAGCCTTTCTTCTGGAACAGATTAATAAGACCATTATTCTTTATGTCCCCAATGAATATCCCTATAATTATAATATTTTACGGTTTGGAAAAAATATTAAAACTACTTTTGAAGAGGAAGATGCTCTCGATGTACTTGTTGCACTTGATTGCGGCAATGAAAAGCGGGTCGATGGCTATCAAAAGTTTCGTCAGGCTGTTCCCTGTGTAGTTAATATTGATCACCATTCCGATAATAACATGTTTGGCGATATTAACTGGATTGGTACCTATTCATCCGTTGGGGAAATGATCTATATATTTGCGGAGCAGAATAACTTATCCCTTACAAAGGATATTGCCGCTTGTCTCTACGTTTCGGTTTATACTGATACCGGGGGATTCCGCTTTCCTAATACTAATTCACATTCACTTATAACCGCAGGTAAGTTGATGGAATACGACTTTAATATGCCAGAAACTTTGGCTGCTATTTTTGAAAGAAAAAGCCTTGAGGAATTGCGAGATCTTGGCACGACACTTGCAAGTGCGGAGGTGGACCTTGATGGAGCTATTATTTGGACGGTACAACCATTGGCGGCGTCTGCATTGTCTTACGAGGCTGTTGATTTTCTCAAGACAGTAGAAAATGTTCAGGTAGCCTTGATATTTAAAGAAGTAGAAGAAAAAAAATATAAGGTAAGCTTGCGCTCCAAGGGGCACGTTGATGTTAGTAGTATTGCTGCCCATTTTGGCGGAGGTGGACACAAAGGGGCTGCCGGGGTAGTTATGACGGGTGATGCCACTGATGTACAACACCAGGTACTTGATTATATAAAAGAAGTAATTAACAGGTCGTAGTTTCGGGGATAGTAGCCTTTGCGGCCCTGTCTTTAAGTCTAAATTTGGAAAAAATGTTGTAGTTGGATATGCAGCTGTTAGTCAGTATGTCAAAAAGCATAATGTTGATCTGCACTACGATGGGGGGATTGGCTTGTTATTTATGCTATCCCTGAAATATGTTTGTGTAATATCAACTGAATAACAATAAAAATATGGACAAGGAATAATGGAAGAAATACAGGGAATATATAATATTTGGAAACCGCTCGGATTAACATCTCATGATGTAGTTAAGAAAATCAGATGGATTTCTAAGGTGAAAAAAGTAGGTCATGCAGGAACACTAGATCCCGGTGCGGAAGGTGTTCTCGTTGTTTGTATCGGAAGAGAGTATACCAAGACTATATCTTCTATAGCAAATACTACAAAAGAATATGTGGTAGGAATGACGTTGGGTATTATTACCGATTCCTATGATAGGGAAGGGAAGGTTATCAAAAAAGAGAGTGTAGCTATCGCCGATGATCGTATCCTTGAGATTGTGAAGAAATATAAAGGAGAACAGGAGCAAATTCCACCGATGTTCTCCGCAGTCCATCATAATGGAAAACGTCTCTATGAACTGGCTAGACAGGGGATAGAGGTCGAGAGGGCACCGCGTAAGATAACCATCCATGATATTGCCGTTGAAAAAATAACTCCCGGAGATAATCCTGAAGTGACGATGCGGGTTTCCTGTTCAAGTGGAACGTATATCCGGACATTATGTTTCGATATCGGAAATGATTTGGGGTGCGGCGCATTTGCCTCGTTTATTATCAGGACTAGGGTCGGTAATTATAATGAACGTGATAGTATCACATTAGAGGAATTTGAAAATGCCCATAAAAAATAAGGAAATAATAGATTATCATTATGAAAGAAAAGTTGCTTTAGGGGTTTTTGACGGAGTTCATAAAGGACATCAAAAACTGATTGAAAAATCATCTTTTGTTATGACATTTAATCCTCATCCGCAGATATTGACGAAGCCATATAATGACGGAATATTACTACTGACAACTTTAGAAGAAAAACAAAGCTTGATACCTCATCTCCTTGTCTTGCAGTTTTCTCAAGATATTGCTGCATTATCTCCTCGGGAATTCGTTGAAGAGATATTGATCAAGGAGTTGTCGATTGATGCCGTTATTGTTGGGTATGACTATGTATTTGGAAAGTCCAGGTCCGGGACGGTGGAAGACTTGATCCGTTTCGGGAAGGAGTATGATTTTCGCGTAGAAGTCATTGATAAGGTCAAGAAGGATGGTATTATCATTAAAAGTTCTTATATCAGAAGTCTGATCGGTAACGGCATGATAGAAGACGCAAATAAATTGTTAGGGCGAGAGTATTTTGTTTTTGGAGTTGTCGGTCATGGGAAACAGCTTGGGAGAACTCTTGGATTTGCTACTGCTAATCTTGTTGTTCCTCCAGATAAGCTCCTGCCGCCTCAGGGCGTTTATGGTGGCAAGATACTAGTTGACCAGCAGATACACGACTGTGCAATTAATGTGGCTTTGGAAGTTCAGGAAGGTTCAGTAACTACTAAGCATGATGACCTGATTATCGAAGCCCATATCTTTGATTTTAATCAAAATATATACGGAAAAAAAGTCGTACTTTATTTTTCTTTTTTTGTGAGAAATGAAATAAAATTTTCTTCGCTTGATGACTTGAAAGCTCAAATATCAAAAGATGTGTTATGTATTAGAGAGAGAATCACAAGTCGATGACGAGTGCTTATTGCTTATTGCTGGGCATGAAGTTTTTGTTTATATACATCTTTTTATAAATATGGTAAGATAAAATCCACAGTATTTACTATGGATAAATTATTTTGAGTGTTAAATTATTAGGAGGTTGGAAATGAGTTCAACGGTAGAGCTTGATAAGCTTGAAAAAAAGGATGTTATTAAAGAGTTTAAACTTCATGAAGGCGATACAGGGTCTGTAGAAGTTCAAGTTGCTTTGTTAACTAAAAGGATAAATCATTTAGTTGAGCATCTGAAGGTTAATAAAAAAGATAACCATTCACGTCGCGGTCTTTTGATGCTTGTTGGTAAAAGAAAAAGACTTATGAAGTATTTTAGTAAAAAAGATCCCGGCAAATATAAAGAAGTTTGTCAGCGTCTAAGTCTTAAAGAATAAGGCGGGTCATACCCGCTTTTTTTTTGTAAAAAATTAGCACTTTTAGGAAGGATAATAGATGAAGCAAGTAGTTAGTAAAGAGATTTTCGGTAAAACAATTATTATTGAGACAGGGAGAATGGCAAGACAGGCTTCCGGGTCGGTCCTTGTTACTTCAGGAGGAACTGTTATATTGGCAACTGCAACAGTTTCGTCGGCACCTCGGGAAGGCGCTGATTTTTTTCCGTTAACAGTAGATTATATAGAAAAGATGTACGCTTCAGGAAAGATTCCTGGCGGTTTTTTTAAGAGAGAGTCGAAGCCTTCAACGGTTGCGACCTTAACATCACGATTGATCGACAGACCAATTCGTCCTTTGTTTCCTGAAGGATTTCGAAATGATGTTCATATTGTTATAACAGTATTGTCGTACGACGGGGTTAATACTCCTGACGTTCTTGGGATGGTAGGCGCTTCGGCAGCTCTATCAGTCTCGAAAATTCCATTTGCGGGACCTGCTGCAGGAGTTATCGTGGGATATGTTGATAATGAGTTTATTATGAACCCTTCTCCTGAACAATTAGCTATAAGTCAGCTTGACCTCGCTATTGCCGGAACTAAAGCAGCCGTTACAATGGTTGAGGCAGGCGCAAAAGAAGTGTCTGAGAAGCTTTTGATCGACGCTATTGAGTTCGGTCATAATGCAATTAAAGAAATTATTACGCTGCAGGAAGAACTGGTTGCTTTAGTTGGGCAACCAAAAATGCAGTATACTCTTGATCTTGTCCCTCAGGACATCGCTGAATGGGTAAATGGTAATTTTTCCCAGAAGCTTGAGGCGGCAATTAGAACCGAAGGAAAACAGGCACGTTACGATGCTATTGACCAACTTCAAGAAGAAGTTTTAGAAGCTGCAAAGACGAAGTTCGGAGAAGAATTTGAGAAGCAGAAAACGATTGTCAAACGTGCTTTTCATGAGCTGGAAAAGGCTATTTTCAGAAAAATTATCATTAATGATCATGTAAGAGCTGATGGTCGAAAATTAGATGAAATTCGAGCGTTGTCCAGTGAAGTCGGTGTGCTTCCGTGTACACATGGCTCAGCACTGTTTACGCGGGGAGAAACCCAGAGTCTTGCGGTTACAACCTTAGGCACTGCTGGTGATGAACAAACCATTGACGGGTTAGATATTACGTCTTCAAAGAAGTTTTTTCTGCATTATAACTTTCCTCCATTTTCTGTTGGAGAGACGGGCTTTATGCGTGGTCCAGGGCGTCGAGAGCTTGGACATGGTGCATTGGCAGAGAGAGCAATTATGCCTGTGTTGCCGCAACCGGCAGATTTTCCTTATACGATCAGGTTAGTATCTGAAATTTTAGAGTCAAACGGTTCCTCTTCTATGGCTTCCGTATGCGGCGGAATATTGTCGCTCATGGACGCGGGGGTTCCGATCGTTCGTCCGGTTGCAGGTGTTGCAATGGGATTAATTAAAGATAATGAAGAAAAGTATGCTATTTTGACTGACATCATGGGGCTGGAAGATCATTTAGGGGATATGGATTTTAAGGTTTGTGGTACCAAGGAAGGTGTTACTGCTTTGCAGATGGACATCAAAATTCTTGGGGTAACAAAAGAAATCATGCAGAAATCTCTTGCTCAGGCAGAGACTGCAAGGATGGCACTGTTAGATCATATGGTATCTGTAATAGATAAGCCAAGAGACAATATTTCAAGCTATGCACCTAGAATAGTTTCTTTAATGATACCTCAGGATAAAATCGGTCTTTTGATCGGTCCCGGAGGAAAGACTATAAAGGGAATTATTGAGGAAACCGGAGTCGAGATCGATATCGCAGATGATGGAAGAGTAATGATTGCTTCGGTTGATGAAAATTCATTAAATATGGCGAAAGAAAAAATATTCAACTTGGTAAGAGATGTAGAAGTTGGCGAAGTATATAATGGGAAAGTTGTGAAAATAACCAATTTCGGTGCATTTGTTGAAGTTTTGCCTGGAAAAGAAGGTCTTCTGCATATTTCGCAGATTAGTGAAAGAAGACTTCAGACTGTTGAAGAAGTTCTTCATATCGGTGATCGAATCCGAGTGAAAGTAAAAGAAATTGATAACATGGGCAGAGTCAATCTTACTGCCAGAGACGTATGAGTATAGCTATAAAATCAAGGTAACATATAAATACAGAGCTTATGTTCTCATGAGCTCTGTATTGTTGTCTATTAATGAATTACGGAAATATGTGAATTATTATGTATGAAAAAGAAGTACTTGCGAATGGCTTGGTAGTTGTCGGAGAAGAGATCCCTCATGTGAGATCTGTGGCTTGTGGAATCCTTGTAGGTGCCGGGGTTAATCAGGAAACTTCTCATAATAACGGGATATCCCATTTTATCGAGCATATGTTTTTTAAGGGGACCAAGCGCAGAAGTGCGCTGGAAATTGCAAAGACACTTGATGAACTCGGTGGCAGATTAAATGCCTATACGGACAAAGAAGCGACTATGTTCTATAGTGTTGTTCTGGATTCCCATATATTCAGGGCAATGGATCTTTTATTCGATATTTTCCTTAATTCCACGATAAAAAGCAAAGATATCAATCTGGAAAAAAAAGTCGTTCTCGAAGAAATAAAAATGTATCAGGATACCCCTGATGAACTTATTCATGATTTGTTTATAACCTCATTGTGGCAGGGTCATTCAATGGGCAAGCCGATATTAGGTGATAAGTCGATCATCAAAGGCTTGGAGAGAAAAGATCTTGATGCCTATATCCAGGACATTTACGTGCCCAATAATATCGTTATTTCATTAGCCGGTAATTTTTCTTTTCAAGATGTCATTCCTGAGATACGTGCTCGTTTTGACTCAATGAGAAAACAGAATGCTACAATTGTTTACGAACCGCCTACCTCTTTTCCTGGTATAAAAATATGGAAAAAAGATACGGAACAGGTCCATATTTGCCTTGGAGGTAATGGATTTTCTTATAAAGATAAGAGCCGTTATACATTGGCTGTGCTTAATTCGATATTAGGTGGGTCGATGAGTTCCCGGCTTTTTCAAGAAATCAGAGAAAAAAGAGGCCTGGCTTATAGCATATATTCTTATCAATCATATTATCGTAACGGAGGACTGTTCGCTATCTATAGTGGCACAAGTCTTGAAAACTCAAGGCAAGTTGTTCAGCTGATAATGGCTGAGCTAAGCAAGATCCGGGGCGGAGATATTTCCGAAGCAGAGATTAAGAAAGCGAAAGAGCATCTTAAGGGAAACATGGTCTTGTCGTTGGAAAGCTCTAATAGCAGGATGAGCTGGAATAGCAAGAACTTTTTTTATTTTGATAAGTTTTTTACTGTTGAGGATGTTTTTTCTTCAATTAATGCTGTTACCCTTGAAGACGTTACTTCTATCGCAAATACACTGTTCTTGCCAGAAAAATTATGCTTAACTGCTATCGGGCCATTTACAAATGAGGATCATTTTTCAGGTATTCTATGAAAATAATTGGAGTTAAGATACAACAGTTACATAGTATAGATCTTCCGTTGCCGGGTTACATGAGTGAACAAGCCGCGGGCATGGACCTGTACGCTGCAATCGATCAGCCTGAAATGCTTTTACCTGGTGAAATAAAGGCAATTTCAACCGGGATTTCAATAGAAATTCCTGAAGGGTATGAGGCTCAAATTCGCCCACGAAGTGGATTGGCCCTTAAAAAAGGTATATCAATTCCTAATGCTCCGGGAACAATTGATTCTGATTATAGAGGTGAGATTAAGGTAATATTGATCAATCTTGGGAGTGAACCTTTTGAAATCGGAAGAGGAGATAGAATTGCCCAAATGATTGTTGCGCCTGTAGTGCAGGTGCGTTGGATAAAAAGTGAAGATCTTACGGTAACGAGCCGGGCAAGTGGAGGCTTTGGACATACCGGGGTATGATGAACTAAGAAATTATAAAGATAGGCTATTGATTATTTGCAAGAATTTGATTAAATAATAATGCATATATAATTGTGAAAGGCAGATGATAGATAATGATAAACGTAATCGTAAGCGGTTATAAAGGCCGTGTGGGGCAGGAAATTGCTAAAGCTATTGTCAAAGATCCTGAACTGCAGATGGCAGGAGGCGTAGATGTCGGAGATGATCTCGCTCAGATGATTAAAGATACGAAAGCCGATGTTGTTGTTGATTTTACTCATCCGTCAGTTAGACTGGAGAACTTTTTGACTATTATCGAGCATGGAGCTCGTCCTGTTGTAGGTACCACTGGTTATAACGAAAATGAAATAGCTGACCTTCAAGTCATGTGCAGGGAGAAAAATATAGGTGCAATTATTGCTCCTAATTTTGCCATTGGCGCGATTCTTATGATGAAATTTGCCGCTCAAGCAGCGAAATATCTGGATTGTGCAGAAATTGTTGAGCTGCACCATGAGAAAAAAGAAGATTTTCCATCAGGGACTGCTGTGAAAACAGCTCAGCTGATGTTAAATGTGAGGCAGGAATTTAACAAAGATGTTAAGGATAAGGTTGTTAATTTAGAAGGCGCTCGAGGAGCAAATGCCGGGGGTATTCACATTCATTCAGTGAGGTTGCCGGGGTTCGTTGCTCATCAAGAAGTGATTTTCGGTACTCTTGGTCAGACGCTTACTATTCGGCACGATTCAATTAGCAGAGAATCATTTATGCCGGGAGTTATCATGGCTGTAAAAAAGGTTATGACAATCAATGAATTAATCTATGGGTTAGAAAATATTATTTAAACCCTATGATCACATTCTTTCGAAACATCCGTGTGTTATTTCGTGCTGAAGAATTATGAAAGGGGATTTGATATGAAAAAATATAATGTTGCAATTGTTGGTGCTACCGGTGTAGTCGGGACAGAAATGATAAAGGTATTGGAGGAACGAAAATTTCCGGTTGCTCAATTGTTCCCGCTAGCCTCAGCGAGGTCAGCCGGCACAAAGATTGAATATAACGGCGAAAAAATTATGGTTAAGGAATTAACCGAAAGTTCTTTTGATAATATCGAGATAGCTTTGTTTTCAGCAGGTGCATCGGTAAGTGCTATGTTCGCACCTATTGCGGCTGCCAAAGGAGTTAAAGTAATTGATAATACTAGTCATTTCAGAATGGAAAAAGATATCCCCTTAGTTGTTCCTGAAGTCAATGCACACGCCTTGAAAACGTATAATTCTAATATTATAGCTAATCCAAACTGCTCTACTGCGCAATTAGTGGTTGTTCTTAAGCCAATTCACGATAAAGCAAAAATAAAGCGTGTCGTAATCTCCACGTATCAGGCAGTGGCTGGAGCCGGTAAGGCTGGAATTGATGAATTGGCAGCTCAAACGGCTGCTTTGCTAAATGGGAAAAGTGTTACCCCAAAAAAATTCACGAAGCAGATTGCCTTTAATTTGATACCTCATATCGATGTTTTTTTTGAGGATGGGTATACTAAAGAAGAGAAAAAAATGATTTTAGAAACACAAAAAATTATGGAAGATGAAACAATTGCAGTTACTGCAACCACTGTGCGTGTCCCTGTTTTTGTCGGACATTCCGAGTCGGTGAATATTGAGACAATAACAAAAATAACAGCCCAGGAAGTAAGAGATCTTTTATCGAAAGCTCCTGGCGTCGAAGTTGTTGATGATCCGCAGAATAATAAATATCCGACTCCAATTGAGGTTGCCGGAAAAGATCCTGCATATGTCGGCAGAATTCGGGAAGATTGTTCCTGCCAAAACGGAATAGATCTCTGGGTAGTCTCCGATAACCTGCGAAAAGGGGCAGCGCTGAATGCTGTTCAAATTGCTGAAGAATTAATTAAACAAAAAATAATTTAGGAATTTATGAATAAGATAATTGCAAGGCATTATGACAAGAATGTAGAATTATTTGGAAATGATTTCCTTGCGTTAGGTTGGGCTTCTATTGAAACCCAACAGGTGCGCTTTGATACGTTGACAACTATTGCGGACCTTAATAATTCCCATGTATTGGACGTAGGTTGTGGGTTAGGTGATTTATGTAAATATTTGAACGAATATTATGAGGGTATCAAATATACTGGAATTGATGTTTCCAGCGAGATGATTTCTTGTGCGAGGGAAAATCATCCAGGATCGAAGTTTCTGTTGCGAGATCTAAATGATGATGATAATGAAGAGTATGACTATGCTTTTGCTTCCGGCTCATTTAACATTAAGGTAGGAGATAATTATAATTATCTTGATCATTCGATTGAAAGAATGTGGGAGGGTACTTCGAAAGGTATCGCTTTTAATATTTTAAGCAGCTATGCCCCAGAGAAAATGAAAGATGATTTTTTCTTTTATTACCAGCCCGAAAAGGTATTTACGCTTTGTAGTAAGTATACTCAGTATATAATTGTTCGGCATGATTACCTGCCTAATGATGTAACCTATATTTTAAAAAAATGATTTATAATAACAAGGAGGAAAATAATGAGAGAAAGATTCGGAAGATTATTAACCGCGATGATAACTCCATTTGATGGACAAGGTGCGGTTGATTATAAAAAAGCTGCAGACTTAGCTGATATGCTTGTTCAAACCGGTACTGAAGGAATCGTCGTTACAGGAACAACAGGCGAATCTCCTACGTTAACGCATGAGGAAGAATTTGAGCTATATAGGGCAGTCAAATCTGCAGTTGGTAAGAAAGCCTCAATCATAGCCGGGACGGGTTCAAATTGTACAAGGACTACAATTCATTCGACCCAGGTGGCTCAGGATATAGGTATTGACGGCGCAATGGTGGTTGTTCCTTATTACAATAAACCATCTCAAGAAGGGATGTATCAACATTTCAGCGCGATTGCCCAGTCAACAAAGCTCCCTTTGATAATCTACAATATTCCCGGGAGGACAGGTGTTAATATGCTACCCGATACGGTTAAGAGATTATCGCCGATTAATAATTATGTAGCAATTAAAGAAGCCTCCGGCGACCTTAACCAGATCAAGTCCATCATCGAACAGGCTCCTTCAGATTTTATGGTCTATAGCGGGGATGATGCTCTGACGCTACCTGTACTTAAAGCAGGAGGGTATGGAATTATTTCTGTTG
The DNA here is from genome assembly GCA_003242895.1 of Candidatus Margulisiibacteriota bacterium. Taxonomy (NCBI): domain Bacteria; kingdom Bacillati; phylum Candidatus Margulisiibacteriota; species Candidatus Margulisiibacteriota bacterium. The sequence continues at coordinate 65,036 of QKMY01000062.1, read as the reverse complement.
CAGCTCATGTGGCTGGTCAGGAAATGAGCCAAATGATAAATGCTTATGTTTCGGGGGAGGTTGCTGCCGCTGATGCTCTTCATGAGGTGCTCATGCCTTTATTTAAAGTTTTGTTTATCACAGCTAACCCTACACCTGTAAAAGCTGCATTGTCGATGTGCTGGAAAGAGGTTGGCGTGCCTCGTTTGCCGCTTATTGATGCTACCGATAAGGAAAAAGCTGAGATCTGCTCAGTCTTACAACAAATAAAGAAGATTTAATTTGAATAATAAAAACTTAAAATTAATTATTTTGGGGGGTCTTGATGGTATAGGAAAGAATATGATGGCTTTCGAATATAACGGGAGCATTATAATTGTGGATGTCGGGATGATGTTTCCTGATTCTGAGATGTTTGGAATTGATAAGGTTATTCCTGACTTTACTTATATACGGGAAAACAAAGAAAAAGTTAAAGCAGTTATTTTGACCCATGGGCATGAAGACCATGTCGGGGCACTTTATAATCTGTTTAAAGAAATAACGGTGCCTATTTATGGAACAAAGCTTACCTTAGCATTGGCCGAGTCAAAACTAAGGAAAAATATGTATTCTGAGGATTTGCTTAATGTTGTTAAGCCGGCACAAAAAGTTATCATCGATGAATTCGAAGTCGAATTCATGCGAGTCAGCCATAGTATCCCTGATGGGGTGGCGTTAAGTATTAAGACTCCGGTTGGAACAATTATCCATTCCGGCGATTTCAAAGTTGATCATACGCCGATTGACGGCAAGGTCATGGACTTGAACCGTTTTGCGCAGTTAGGTGACGAGGGAGTGCTTGCGCTCCTTTCTGATAGTACTAACGCAGATACCGAGGGATTCGGGTTGTCAGAAAGAGTGGTCGGGGAAACTTTTGACCGAATTTTCCGTAAAGCCTCTCATAAAAGAATTGTTATTGTCACCTTCGCGTCCAATGTTCATCGTATCCAGCAGGCAATTAATACTGCACGCAAACATCATCGCAAAGTTGCTGTTATCGGGCGAAGTATGGAAGAAGTTACATTAAAAGCACACGAAAACGGATATCTTCATTATCAAGATGATACCCTGATTTCTCTGCATCAATTGCAAAGTATTCCTCCTGAAAGAACTCTTATTATTACGACGGGCAGTCAGGGAGAATCCATGAGTGTTATCGCTCGAATGAGCAGGGAAGATTATAAAGGTATCAGTATCAATGAAAATGATTGTGTGGTACTGTCCGGTACTCCTATTCCCGGGAATGAAAAAGGGGTTAATAAGGTTATTAATAATATATTTCGCAGAGGGGCTCAAGTTATCTATGAACAGGACTTTGAAGTTCATGTAAGTGGGCATGCTTGCCAGGAAGAGCTTCGATTGTTAATAAATCTGGTCCGTCCGAAGTTTTTTATTCCGATCCATGGTGAATACCGACATCTCGTTGCCCACGCAGAATTGGCCGACAGCGTTGGAATCCCAAGGAATAATATTTTTGTTCTGGAAAACGGAGATGTTCTGGCTTTTTCTGATAATGAAGGTAAAGTTGTTGATCACGTTCCGGGTGAAGCTGTTCTCATTGACGGACTTGCTGAAGATGAACCGTATAATATAGTTCAGGCGGACCGAAAGCTGCTTTCACGAGATGGTATTCTAATAACTTCGTTTGCACTCAGGAAAGATACCAGCCAACTGTTGTCTGAGGTGAAGTTGCATACAAGAGGGTTTATCTATATGAAAGAAGCTCCAGAACTAAGGGCGGACATAATACAGAAGATTGAAGAGATCATCGCAGATTATAATTCGGCAGAACCTGAATATGAGAAGAAAAGTCTGAAGAAAACCTTGATGAAAGATCTCTCCGAGTATGTTTATACGCAGACAAAGCGCCGGCCTTTAATTGTTCCCAGCATTTTGGAAATATGAAGAAAATTTTGTTCCATGCCTGCTGTGCCCCTTGTTCCAGTATAATAATTGACTGGGTAGAGGACCAGCCATTTCTGTCCGGAGCTTTCTATTTCTTCAACCCATATATTCATCCCTACGTTGAGTTTGAATTGCGGTTAAAAAGTTTTGAATCCTTTATGGAAAAAAAAAGACTCGGTTTTTATATTGATGGCACCTATGATATCGAGTCAGTTATTGGTCACAATTCATTTGGTCTTTCCCGGTGTGAGCAATGCTATAAAAGAAGGCTTGAGGCAACTGCCGATCAGGCACGCAAAGAAGGATACTCTTCGTTTTCAACCACGTTGCTGGTAAGCCCTTATCAGAACCATGATTTGATTATTCGTCTTGGACAGGAGGCTGCCAAGAAATATTCCGTCGATTTTTTCTATCATGATTTTCGTTCTCTGTTTCATAATGGGAAGAAGAATGCTATTAAACAGAAACTTTATCGACAACAGTATTGCGGATGTATTTTTTCGGAATATGAGAGATTTTCTGCTGAAAAAAAACAGAAGGGGAGTATCAAACAGGTTACTCGGATATTACAAAAGATTGAGGATGGATCAAATAATGCATGATGAAAACTTTCAGTTGTCATCGTACGAGTATCAGCTCGAAGAGCGGTATATTGCCCAAAGTCCGGCGCAAAAACGAGATAATTCCCGATTAATGGTGCTGGATAAACAACATAACACAATCAATCATGGACTTTTTCACGATCTTGTTCATTATCTTAATCCCGGGGATGTTCTTGTGCGAAACAACACGAGTGTATTTCCTGCAAGGATCTTTGGCCGGAAAGAGACTGGCGCTAAGATTGAGTTTTTGTTGTTGTCAGAGAAAGGACAAGATATCTGGGAGGTAATCTGTCGCCCGGCAAAACGCCTGAAATTAGGCGACATAGTATTTTTTTCTAATAGCCTGGCGGCTGAGATTATTGGTTTTTGTGAAGAAGGAAAACGGCTTGTAAAATTTCGGTATCAGGGTGATTTCTGGGAAATCATTGATGCTATCGGAAATGTTCCGCTTCCCCCATACATTAATTTACAGAGCACCCGGCTTTCTCCTTGTGAATTGAAAGAACGGTATCAAACGGTATTTGCTTCGAAGCGAGGATCATCTGCGGCTCCGACCGCCGGCCTGCATTTTACTGAAAAATTACTGGGAGAAATTGCGAAAAAAGGCATAACCGTAGTTGATGTGACGCTCCATGTTGGGTTAGGTACTTTTTTGCCGGTCAAAGCAGAAGTGATAACCGACCATATCATGCATGAAGAGTATTATGAAATTACCTCCTCAGCAATACAAGCTATTAATCAAGCGAAAGCTTCCGGACACAGGGTTATTGCTGTTGGTACAACTTCCGTTAGGGTTCTTGAGACAATCGCTGACGAAATGATTACTGGAGAGATAACGCCGTTATCAGGAAAAACCTCTATTTTTATTTATCCCGGATATCAGTTTAAGGTAGTTGATGGAATTGTGACTAATTTTCATCTTCCCGGTTCATCGCTATTGCTTCTTGTCTCTGCGTTTTATAACAGGAAATCCATCTTAAATGCTTATACTATCGCCAAAGCAGAAAACTATAGGTTTTTTAGTTTTGGGGATGCAATGTTTATATCCTGAGCTTACAATTTTTTTTGTCAAGTTCTCACTATTTGACTTACTCTTTATTTAAATATTATAATCAAAAATATAGTTGTCTTTATTATTTATCTCAATGTAACCTTTAAATCTATGTTTATTTGATTTACTCTAATATTTTGAATATCTAATGCGTTTTGTTTTTTATTGATTGATTTTATATCCTGTTTAAGTAAGAAGGAGCTGTATATGTCAGATAAAGTTAAATTAACCCTTCAAAAAAAATTATTACTCATCGGAATATTTTTGACAATAACACCTTTGCTTATTATCGGTGGTGTTGTCTATAGTCAAAATAAGAAAGTAATAACGATAGCAACTCAGGAAAGCCGGAAATTAGCTTATATAACGCTAGACAATGCGGTGAAAGATGTATATCTGATGTGCGATATTTCACAAAAATTAATTGAAAATAGTATGAATAATTCCTTGAATGTTGCGAAAGATATCTTAAGCCGGGAAGGTGGGGTATTTAGCGCTTCTGAAAATATCACGTGGGAAGCAAAAAATCAATTTAATCATGATTTGACGAAACTTGACCTTCCCAAAGTGCTGGTTGGAAAAAAATGGTTTGGGCAGAATGCCGATAAAGGACAAGAAACTCTAGTAGTTGATAAGGTACAGGAGCTCATTGGAGGTGCCTGTACTGTATTTCAAAGGATGAATGAAGACGGAGACATGCTTCGGATTGCGACTAATGTTATTACAAAAGAAGGAACGAGGGCTATCGGAACTTATATTCCCTTTAAAAACCCGGATGGCAGTCCTAATCCCGTATTAGCGGCAATCCTAAACGGGCAGCGTTTCGTAGGGCGGGCATTTGTTGTGGATTCTTGGTGTATTACTGCCTATGATCCTCTTTTTAATGCTGATAATAAAGTCATTGGAATGCTTTACGTCGGAATGAAAGAAGATGCTTTAACTAATATCCGCGAACAAATTACGAAAATAAAAATAGGGCAGTCCGGATATGTATATGTCCTGGATTCCAAAGGAAATTATCTTGTATCAAAAGATGGCAAACGTGATGGGGAACTTATCTGGGATGAAAAAGATACGGAGGGGAAATTTTTCATTCAAGATATAATTACCCGTGCTAAAAAATTAGGTATCGATGAAATCGGAGAATCTCATTATCCCTGGAAAGGCATAGATGAAAAAGAGGCTCGAATGAAGACCGTTCGTTTCGTTTATTATAAACAATGGGATTGGATTATTGGTGCCGGTACCTATGATGAAGAGATGTATTCTTCTGTTAATCTTATTTCTTCAACCGGAAAAAAGAATTTTTTAATAATTGCGGTTATATCATTCATTGCTTCAGTTCTTGCTTTTTTTATCTGGCTGTTTGTATCACGAAGCCTCGTTGGTCAGATCGCTTATATTGCAAATCGCATAAGCTCAGGTTCAAAGCACGTTTCTTCGGTATCAGAGCAGGTTGCGACCTCTAGTCAACAGATGGCAGATGGTGCCAATATGCAGGCCTCCAGTTTGGAACAGATATCCTCGTCCTTGGAAGAAATGGCATCCATGGTTACCCAGAACGCTGATAATGCAAAACAATCTAATACAATGATAAACGAAGTCCGAAATGCTGCAGATAAGAGTATGAACGCTATGATAAATATGAGTGATGCAATTTATAACATAAAATCTTCTTCTGACGAAATGGCAAAGATAGTTAAGACAATCGACGAGATTGCATTTCAAACGAATCTGCTGGCACTGAATGCCGCAGTTGAAGCAGCCAGGGCCGGAGACGCCGGCAAAGGATTCGCCGTGGTAGCCGGAGAAGTAAGGAATCTTGCCCAGCGTAGCGCAGAAGCCGCCAAAACGACGGCTGCTCTCATTGAAGGTTCTCAGAAGCACGCTGTAGCTGGGGTGACAGAGACTGGAGAAGTCGCAGATATATTGACTAAAATAATAGACGGGATTGCAAAGGTAACTGATTTGATCGGAGAGGTTACTGAGGCCAGCGAAGAACAGTCAAGAGGCGTGGCCCAGGTGAATATGGCAGTTGCCCAAATGAATAAGGTTACGCAAACAAATGCTTTTGGCGCAGAGGAGACTGCATTAGCAAGCAGTAAGCTTTTGGGTCAGGCAAAAGAGCTTAATGATATGGTAAAAGGATTAAATGTAATGATCTATGGGCAATCAGACTCACAGGATGCCGGGATCTCTGATTTAACCAACCCTCTTCCAAAAAAAAATGAGCTGCGTCGTCCTGATATCAAAGATTCCTCATATGAAAAGGAACCCCCCCAAATTAATAAGAGGCTGAAACTTGCAGAGAAAGTAATACCTCTCGATGATGATGATTTCTCGGAATTTTAATGGATTTGCGTTTTGCTCGAATCGTGTTGCGTTAGGTAACGAGTTAACATGGCCTTCCCTTTGTCCTGGGTGTTATTTTCAAGTATAGTTTTTTTGCTGTTTTAGGGATGCGGCAATTTCTATTGCAATTAACAACCAATCGCTTAGCCGGCGGGTCAATAATCAATAGCGACAATATTGCATGTATTGCTGATAAGTATATTTGTTTTTCCGGCTTATCAAATTACTCTGCGGCTAAGTTTTTTGACTTGTATAATGTATTATATTTAATATTTTTTAAACAAGCATAAAAGCCGTTAATTGTTGAGAAAATTGACTTTAAGGTTTTATAAAATATATAATAAAAGTAAATTATAAAAGTGTTTTTGCAAAAATGCATAATTCATATGCGCTGTTTCAAGAATAAATTGTTTTCTCCTTCTGATTATATAGTCTTGTGATCAGGGGAGTTATGTCCGTATTGAGGAGGAGTCGCTGTGACAGACAATATCAAGGAGAAAGTAGAAGGTTTAGCTGAAGCCCTTGTTTTAGCAGATTATGCTGACTTGCAAGCTTTAGCGGACCTTCATACAAGACTTGAAGAAATTGCGGAATTGACAGCGTCAGGGGATTTTTCGTTGATTTCGGCTGCTGCCGTCGAACTTACTAAGATTATTGGAGACATAATGCTTGAGAATGTTTCTGATGTTTCTGCTTCATTTGATGTTATTGGCAAAACTGTAATGGTAATTCAGGAAGTTATTTGTAACGGGCGCACAGTCACTGAAATTGTATTTCCCCCTGAACTTGCTATCGATGAAAAAGAACTTCCTGTCAAACAAGTGGAGCCAAGTAAACAAGTTGGCGTCGAATCAGGAAGAGAACCCAATAGTCTTAAAGGAGATCTTGACCTTCTGGGGGATTTTGTAATTGAGGCGCTGGAACATGTTCATGATGTTAATAATCAATTATTGATTTTAGAAAAGGACCCAGCAAATGAAGATGCTATTAACGCAGTTTTTCGAGCGTTCCACACAATAAAAGGTGTTGCCGGGTTTCTTGAATTGGACGAGATCAGATCTCTTTCTCATGAAGCTGAAAATTTGCTCGATATGGTAAGAAAAGGCAAAATTATTTTAGTCGGAGATCTTGTCGATTTAACCTTTGAAATCGCAGATTTAATGAAGGAACTCATAGAAAACTTTACTAAATTTATTTCCTCCGGGACCACAGTTTCTACGGGGAACGCTGTTTTAGTCTTGATTGATAAGATTAAGTCGGCGGTGTCAGGAAAAAGGGAAACGAAAAAAACAAGTCCGAATAAGAAGGAAATCACTGTCTTAGAAGCGGGTACTCTCCCTGAAGTTAAACAAAATATTTCAACAAATAATATTCAAAATAATAATAACAATTCGTTTCGAGAAGCTATAAAAATTGATGCCGAGCGGCTTGACAGGTTAGTTGATATGATTGGAGAACTTGTCATTGCTGAATCAATGGTAAGCCAATGCCAGGAGGTAAAAGAGATATCTTCTGCTCACTTTATTCGTTATCTAAGCCAATTGGATAAAATAACTCGCGAATTACATGAAACTGGAATGTCGCTTCGGATGATACCCCTTAAGACAATGTTTCAGAAGATGGCCAGACTAGTTCGCGATCTGTCCAAAAAAATCGGTAAAGAAATTGATTTTGAGATGCATGGAGAAGATATTGAATTAGATAAATCAATTGTCGATAAAATACATGATCCTTTGGTCCATATGCTTCGTAATGCTCTTGATCATGGCATTGAGGGTTCCTGCGAAGAGCGTCTTAGTGCAGACAAGCCTCCTAAGGGATTAATTCAATTAAGAGCTTATCATAAGGGTGGGTGTATCTATGTTGAGATTCAAGATGATGGACGTGGATTAGATAAAGAAACCATACTTGCAAAAGCTCAGGAGCGGGGGATTATCCGGGAAGGTCAAGTCCTTGCCGATTGGGAGATATTCAATCTTGTTTTTGAACCTGGTTTTTCAACGGCTAAGACGGTTACGGATGTTTCTGGCAGAGGCGTTGGTATGGATGTAGTAAAAAAGAATATCGAAATGTTGCATGGGCAGGTCGATATTTCTTCGATTCCCGGGAAAGGGAGTCTTTTTGTTATGAAATTACCGCTCACTCTTGCAATTATCGAAGGTATGTTTGTTCGTGTCGGTAAGGAGAGGTATATTATTCCTTCTCTTTCCATTATTAGATCGATTAGGCCAGATGAAGATATTATTTCTACAGTTGTGAACAAGGGTGAAGTGATTTCTCTCAAGGATAGGCTTATTCCTGTTTTCAGGATAAATAAATTATATAATATTGAGACTGCCGAGCAGATATTGTCTCAATCAATTATTGTTGTCGTTGAAAATGAGGGACATCAGATCGGATTGGTTATCGACGAGTTATTAGGGCAACAACAGGTGGTAATTAAGAATCTGGGAGAAGCAATGAAAAATATCCCGGGGATATCAGGCTGTACTATTATGCCGGATGGTAATGTTGGACTTATTCTGGATATCTCAGGCTTGGTAAAGCTAGCTGAAGGGAGAGAAGATGTTCGGTAGATAGGTTCAATGGTTATTATTATAGTGTGGTGCCCAGAATAATTTGGTTGATTTTATTGGATGTAAACAAGGAGGTGCAAGAAATGAATGCAATTAAGACTCAAGGAAATGATACAGCAATAGCCTTAAGGGCAGGGATTACTGAAAAGTATTTGACTTTTCAGCTAGCCGAAGAAGAGTATGGTTTGGAGATACTAAAAGTACATGAAATAATCGGTTTAATGAATATTACCCATGTGCCTAAAATGCCGGATTTTGTTAAGGGCGTAATCAATCTCAGGGGGAAAATTATTCCTGTTGTTGATATCCGGCTAAAATTCGGGATGGATTTCAATAATTACAACGAGCGAACGTGTATTATTGTTGTTCAAATCTATGCCGAAAGAGGTATGATAGTTATGGGGATTATTGTCGACAAAGTGTTGGAAGTTCTAGATATTTCACCGGATCAGATTGAAGATACTCCGGTTTTTGGGACTAATGTAAATACCGAGTTCATTCTTGGTGTTGGCAAAGTAGGCCAAAGAGTTGTTATGCTGCTTGATATTGATAAGGTGCTGTCTGCCGATGAGCTAATGACGGTAAGTTCTGGCTTTTGAGTTTTTTTTCACTGTGAGCACTGTGGAATGCAAGTAAAAAAAGGTTTGAGAAAGAATTATGGATAGGGATACTTTTAATAAATTTCGCAAAATTATTTACGATAAGAGCGGTATTACCTTGGGTGAGGGAAAAGAATCGTTAGTGTCCGCACGAATCGCCAAGAGAATGCGCTTTTTGGAAATCGATGATGGTAAAGTATATCTCCAATATATTATTGATGACAATAAAGGTGATGAAATTATTCATCTTCTGGATGCTATCTCGACGAATGTTACCAGCTTTTTCAGGGAACCAACGCATTTCGATTACATCGAAACACTAATTCCGAAATGGATTGCTCAAGGTAAAAAATCGTTCCGGTTTTGGTCATCAGCAAGTTCGACAGGTGAAGAACCTTATTCTTTGGCAATAACTTTATTAGAAATGATAAAAGATCCTTCGATTGATATAAAAATATTAGCAACGGACATTTCTACCCGGGTTTTGGATAAATGCGATGAGGGTATTTATAATAAAGAAAAAGTTAATGTGATACGGCAACCATTAGTGGACCGATACTTTGATTGTTCTAAAACAAATAAAGAGACTTTTTATAGAGTGAAGAAGAATGTAAAGGACCTTGTTGTTTTTAAGCGACTTAACCTGTCATCTCCTCCGTTTCCTATGAAAGGACCTTTTGATGTCGTGTTTTGCCGGAATGTTATGATTTATTTTGATAATATTGTTAGAACTGCACTTATTCGTGAGATATATCGATTGTTGAAGCCAGGCGGATATCTTATGATCGGCCATGCGGAGAGCCTTATTGGGTTGTCCACTGATTTTAAGCTTGTGTTACCTTCAATCTATGTAAAAGATTAGCCGACTGAAGTCTATTCTTTTGATTTAATGCGAATAGAGATCGAGTATTATATGAACCAAGTAATCGTAGATATTGGCGACCTGAAGGTCTCAGGCAAAATAGATGAGGTGCTCATAACGTACTCTTTAGGGTCCTGTATTGGCCTGATGCTATATGATCCTGTTGCACGTGTTGGAGGTATGGTACACAGTATGCTCCCGCTCTCGAAGATCGATTACGTTAAGGCCCAAAAAATGCCAGGTATGTTTGCTGATACGGGGATAGTGTTGCTTCTTCAAGAGTTGTTTAATATGGGCGCAAAACGCAAAAATATTGTTGCTAAAATTGCTGGTGCGGCATCAATTTTAGATGAGAAAAAACTATTTAACATTGGGGACCGCAATTACGAAATAGCTCAAAAGATCCTTCAAAAAAACAGTATTTTCATAGTTTCCGAAGATGTAAAGGGAACTGTTTCCCGTACAGTGTCTCTCTATATTGCTGATGGCAAGACTGTGGTTCGCAGTAGTGGGAAGGAAACGTTTCTATGAATAAAAGAAAAGAAATTATAGCTAAAATCCTTATGATTCCATCGATTCCTACAGTAGCTGTTGATATTGTTCATATGGCGCAAAATCCCAACATTGACATTCAAGAGTTATCAAAGAAAATTGAATGTGATCCCGGACTTACCGCTAATTTTTTACGAATGGCAAATTCCAGCTATTTTGGAAGTACAAGGTCAATTACCACGGTTAAAAACGCTGTCATGAGACTCGGGGTAAATACGATCTATAAGATAATTATTATGTCCTCTGTCTCTCCGATGATGTGGAACACGATAGGCGGATATGATTTGGCACCGGGAAAGTTACTGGAACATTTACTAGCTACAGCTATCGGAACAAATAAACTTGCTAATATCTTGCATCTGAAAGTTCCTGATTATGCTTATACTGCAGCTTTAATCCATGATATTGGAAAAATCGTTCTGGGGATGTTTGTTGCGGTTGATATCGATCCGATTATGGCATGTGTTTACAACGAAGGTATTTCATTTGAAGCTGCCGAAAAAAAGATACTCGGCATTGATCATGCGGAAGTAGGCGCTTTATTGCTGGAATCCTGGAAATTGCCGGAAGTTATAGTCGAGGCAGTTCGATTGCATCATAAACTCGATACTATTTCCGCGCAGGTATCTGTGCCGGAAATAGTTCATGTTTCAGATATCCTTTCACTGCTCGGAGGCTGGGGCTGCGGCTGTGATGGTCTTAATTACGCTGTCTCTGAAAACGCCATGGCTAAATTAAAACTTACTGAAGATCAGATGGACACACTTATGTATCAGGTTTCTACTGAATTGTTGGAATTGCGGGGACTGATGGTAGATCCTACTTAGGATTTCGATAGATTTGTTAATAATGGTTGGTTTATTGCCTTAGGCTAATAATAAAATAAAAATAATAATTAAAGGAAACACATTCTTGAAAGTTCGTGTCTTAATTGTAGATGATTCATCTGTTGTCCGGCAAATATTTAGCCGGGAGCTTGCACGTGATCCGGAAATAGAAGTAGTCGGATCAGCTCCCGATCCGTACGTTGCTCGAGATATGATCGTGCAAACCAATCCGGATGTTGTTACTCTTGACGTAGAAATGCCCCGGATGGATGGCATTACTTTTTTAAAAAAGCTGATGCGTTATTATCCGGTTCCGGTAATCGTCGTATCTTCGCTTACAAGGCAAGGTGGCGAGCTAGCCCTGGAGGCAATAGAGTCGGGTGCGGTAGATGTCATGTGCAAGCCGGGAGAGTCTTATACTGTTGGAGACATGGCTATCGAGTTAATTGATAAGATCAAAGCTGCAGCCCGTGTAAAAGTGCAAAAAAAAGATGCTGCTCAGATAACAAAAAAAACTCCGGGTTTTTTGTCATTAACCAGAACGACGAATAAGGTAATTGCTATAGGCGCTTCTACCGGAGGGACTCAAGCATTGCAGTCTATTCTTTCGGTTATGCCGGCTAATAGTCCGGGAATCGTAATTGTGCAACATATGCCAGAACATTTTACGCGTTCCTTTGCTGCCCGGCTTAATGAAGAAAGCCAGATGGAGGTGAAGGAAGCTGAAGATGGCGATACTGTCATTCCAGGAAAGGCCCTCATAGCACCAGGGAACTATCACATGGTGCTCAGGCGTTCAGGTGCCGTCTATTATGTCCAAGTTAAGAAGGGTCCGCTTGTATCCCGTCATCGGCCTTCTGTTGATGTTCTTTTTAAGTCGGTATCCCGATTTGCCGGGCGTAATGCCATTGGTGTTATTCTAACTGGAATGGGAAATGATGGAGCTTCCGGGATGAAGGAAATGAAGGATGCCGGTGCCTTGACTGTGGCGCAGGATGAAAATAGTTGTATTGTCTTTGGCATGCCTAAGGAGGCGATAAAAAGCGGCGGAGTTGATTTCGTGGTCCCACTTCATGAGATACCTCAGAAAGTGATAAGTTTAGTGGAGAGCGAAGCTAATTGTAAATAATTCTTGATGAATGAACCGGTTTTTTATTACAATAATAAAGTATAGATCTTTTAACTTAAGCTAATAAATATTTTGAATGGGGAAAGATTTATTTCCGCAGGAGGTGCGGGAACCTGATTGGGTTAGGTATAAATGAATACATAGTCTAAAAAGAGGAGTGGAATAATGAATGAACATAAATATAGTAAATTACATGATTTGATTGCGGTTTCAGCATCTGAAGTGATAGAAAAAATGTTTTACAAAACATTAACTCCGGTTGATGAAGATATAATGTTTAACTTTGAAGTTGTGGTGACTATCAGCTTTAAAGGAAAATATGATGGAACTTTTTGGATTGTACTGGGAAAACAGCTTTGTTATGAATTGTCGGCAAGTTTCCTCAGTATGAATGCTGAGGATTTGGATGATGAGTTAGTTCATGATACTACTAAAGAGATAATAAATATGGTTTGCGGAAATGTGCTTTTTAATTTTGATAAGCAAAAGAAGTTCGATATTACCATCCCTTCGATTTTTGTTGATACCAATGCTCAGAGCCAGATTCTGACAATGCCTAGAACGACATACCCATTTTCATTTAGGATAGGGAAGCATCCTTTAAAAATGATTTTGGCCTTAAAGATGGGAGATATTGATGGTTAAATCATATTCTATACTCGTCGTAGATGATTCGAGGTCGCTACGGATGGTAATAAGGAAGTTGCTTGAATCCACTGATTATCTTTTCTCGAATATCTATGAAGCAGGTAATGGAAAAGAAGCTCTCGACTTATTAAAAGACAATGAAGTCAATATGGTTTTAACTGACATAAATATGCCGGAGATGGACGGTATTAATTTGGTTAAGGTAATGAAAATGCGGGAATACGATATCCCGACAATTGTCGTATCAACTGATGCAAGCCAGGAGACTGTTATTACTGCAATCAAATTCGGTGCAAAAGGCTATATTAAGAAACCATTTTCTGCTGACAAAATTAAAGATGTACTCGATAAGTTTTTGAAATAATAAAACCTAGAATTAGGGGATATGAATATGGAACGTAATTATAATGCGCTTTTAGTTGATGACTCAAGATCCTTACGTATGGTGGTCCAGCGACTAATTAAATCTTCAGGGTATTCATTTAATGTTTTTTGGGAAGCTAATGACGGGCGGGAAGCCCTTAAGATAGCTTCGAATAACGAAATCGATATCATTTTTACCGACCTGAACATGCCTGTTTTGGGTGGCATCGAGTTTATAAAAGAATTTCGAAAAACAAAAAAAAGCATTCCCATTATTGTAGTGACAACCTTAGGAAGTCAGCAGATAGTGATGGATGCACTTAAATGTGGCGCTAATGACTATATTATTAAACCGTTTTCCCACGAGCGGATTAAATCAGTCCTCGGGAAATTTTTAAAATGAGAATATATTATCTTAAGTTTATTGAGTTTTAAGCAATCTTATTGTTTCTTAAACACAAGCCATATGATACAATAACGTCCTATGGATTATAATAATTTAAAAATAAGAAACTTCTCTATAATCGCGCACATTGATCATGGGAAATCAACCCTTGCTGACCGGTTCCTGGAGGTAACAAATACTATTCCTCAGCGGTCAATGAAAAAGCAAGTGCTTGATATGATGGACCTGGAGCAGGAACGTGGAATTACCATTAAGCTCCAAGCCGCCAGGATACTTTTCACAGCTAAAGATGGCGAGCAATACGTATTAAATCTTATTGATACTCCTGGACACGTCGATTTTTCTTATGAAGTGTCCCGGTCTCTTGCTGCTTGTGAAGGTGCTTTGCTAGTTGTCGATGCTGCCCAGGGAATAGAAGCTCAAACGCTTGCGAATACCTATTTAGCTATGGAACACGATTTGACCCTTATTCCGGTTATTAATAAGATAGACTTGCCTAATGCCGATCCTAATAAAGTAATCGGTGAGCTTGTCGATATCCTTGGGATTGATCCGGAAGAAGCTGTTTTATGCAGTGCCAAAGAAGGCACAGGGATCACGGATATCCTTCAAGCAATTGTTGATCGGATAGCCCCTCCAAAGAATCTGGTTGCAGAACCGACCAAAGCACTTATTTTTGATTCGCTTTATGACCCTTACAAGGGGGTTATTATTTACTGCAGAATTTTTGAAGGTTCTATATCGCCTAAAGATATTATAAAAATGATGAGGACCGGTTATGAATACGAGGTTATTGAGGTTGGGGTCTTCACTCCTTATATGACGCCTTCTTCCAGTCTTAAGGCTGGAGAGGTCGGTTACATCGTTGCGGGTATCAGAGATGTGCGGCATGCTAGGGTCGGAGATACGATTACCTGTAAGAATAATCCGGCAAATGAGGCTTTGCAAGGCTATCGTGAAGCGAAGTCCATGGTGTTTTGCGGTTTTTATCCGATAGTTGGCGAAGACTACGGACTCCTAAAAGATGCAATCGAAAAACTCCAACTGAATGATGCGGCCCTTCACTTTGAACCAGAGACCTCAAAAGCGCTCGGGTTTGGGTTTCGTTGCGGATTTCTTGGATTACTCCATCTGGAAATTGTGCAAGAGCGCTTAGAACGTGAATTCAACTTAACTATTATCGCAACAGCGCCAAGTGTTGTCTACAAAGTTATTAAAACTAACGGGGATATTGTTTTAGTCGATAATCCGATCAATCTGCCGGAGCCAACTGAAATTGAGCATATTGAAGAACCCTATGTTAAATCAACTATAATTTTGCCGAATGATTATGTCGGATCGGTTATGGAATTAGCTCAGCAACGCAGAGGGCACTTGACTAATATGGAATATTTAACCGCGACAAGAGTGGTCCTTCATTATGATTTGCCTCTTAATGAAATAATAACCGATTTTTATGATCGGCTCAAATCAATTTCTCGTGGGTATGCTTCCTTTGATTACGAAGTCGGTGATTACAAAGAAGCTGATCTCGTTAAATTGGATGTGATGCTCAATAATGAGGTTGTTGATGCTCTTTCTACCATTATCCATGAAAGTAGCGCATATTATAAGGGTAGGGAGCTTACCAAAAAATTAAAAGAGATTATTCCGCGGCAGATGTTCGAGATTCCTATCCAAGCTGCAGTCGGAAATAAGATTATTGCTCGAGAAACTGTCAAGGCTATAAGAAAAAATGTCTTAGCTAAATGTTACGGCGGAGATATTTCCCGAAAAAGGAAGTTATTGGAGAAACAAAAAGAAGGCAAGAAGCGAATGAAGAATATAGGTACTGTTGAGGTTCCCCAGGAAGCTTTTTTTGCCATCCTTCAAATTAATAAGTAATTATGTGGTCAAAACGAACCGAAGATAGAATTAGCGTAGAATTATGTAACAAATCCATTATGGAATCCATTTATATTCATTTCCCCTTTTGCGTGAAGAAGTGCGGTTATTGTAGCTTTTATTCTTTGGAAAATCAGCAAGATCTGATGGAAGAATATAGTTTTGCCTTGAAGCGGGAGATAAAAGCTCTTTCCCAACAGTTTTCTAGAAACACCATAAAAACTATTTACTTGGGCGGGGGTACGCCGTCTCTTATCAGCGCAAAATTATTAGAACGGATACTCTTATGCCTAAAAGAAAACTTTCGACTTTCTAACCCTGAAATAACGATCGAAGTTAATCCTGGGACCGTTGATTATTCGAAAATCAAACATTTTTTTGAAGTTGGCATTAACCGGGTTAGTATCGGTGTCCAAAGTTTTCTGGACAGCGAGCTGTCACTCCTTGGCAGGATCCATAGCCGGAATGAAGCAATAAGAACTGTAACTGATTGTGCTGCAGCTGGGTTTTCAAATATCAACATTGATCTTATTTTTGCGCTCCCGAATCAAACCAAAGACCAGCTCTCACAGTCATTGTGTGTTGTGAAGGATTTGCCGGTTGATCATATCTCTACCTATAATTTGCACCTCGATCCGGGCACACCTATGTATGAGGCTTTGAATCATAACTGTTTTACCCTTCCTGATGAAGAAATCGATGCCGAGTTCTATGAGTATATTATTGATACTTTGCCCAAGTTAGGGTTACAACACTACGAGATCTCTAATTTCGCGAGGCCGGGAAAAGAGTGCCGGCATAATCTTGCCTATTGGGATTACTATGATTTTTTGGGGATAGGAGCGGGCGCTACCTCGATGATTGCCGGTGCCCGGTATACGAATACTGAGGATATTAATGATTATTTATCGGTATCTCCTTTGCATCAGAAAGAAGAGGAGATTCTTGATGAATATACTCAAATTGCAGAAGCCATATTTATGGGGCTGAGAAAACGAAAAGGGATTTTCCTGAATGACCTGTCCTCTCGATTTGGTGTCAATATTATGCAGCACTATGAAAAAGTAATTTCTGAACTGGTAAATAAGAAATTAGTTATCACTGACGCCGATGTATTATGTCTGTCAGATAACGGATTACTTCTTGCGAATGAAGTCTTTGAGGCTTTCCTTCCCTGATTCTTTTCTATTTTATAGCTGCTTAGTGGAAACCTGAAAAGAATTATCTGGGTTAATTGGTCGTTTTAAGGCGGCTGTTTTTATTGTTCAATTGGTATCTATTAATTATCGGAATATATACGTTATTTTGCATGAATACGATTAAATGATACAATGATAATAAATTGTTGCATGGTAAAAGCCTGGGTAATCGGGTATTCCTCTATAATCAAACAGATCGCTGTTACTAACCATGAAACAATAAATAACCGATTTGTAGAATGTAAATAAGGGTTAGTTGCATGCTAAGAAGATTGTTTATCTTTTTATGGGTATTCCTATGCTTTACCAGCGGTAATGGTAATACCCTGGAATTCAAACCTAATATTGACGGTGTAAAAGAATGGAAACTAGGGAATAAGTATGTTCGTGCTAACAATGATGCCCGTAAACATATCCAGGACCACCCATATTATAAACTTTTGCCTTCAGACCTTTATGAAGGGTCGCTTTACTGGAAAGAACGGCTTAACCTTAAGATCGATGGACGTTTAGATAGTAATCTCTATGTAAGATATGACATCGAAGAAGAATCTGATTTTCCCAGCAAGCACAACATATTTGTCCAGTTCTATAACCACGAATTTACTTTTGGGGATTTTGAGCCGCAAATAGTCGGCGGTCCTTTTGCAACCGTCAACAAGAAGATCAATGGGTTCATGTATACAAGTAAAGATGATAAGTATAGTGCTTTCGCGACTGTGGGGGAAGAGCGTAGTGATACGGATATTTTTTTGGTTAATGGAGACGGAGTGAACAAGGTCTATAAGATGCGGTACAATCCTATTGTTGAAGGATCGTTAAAGGTCTATATAAACAATGAAAAATTACAGGAAGGAAAAGATTACACTGTTAATTACATGAATTATAATGTGACGCTTGAAGATGCTCGTAGCGTTAAAGATGTAATTAAGTTTGTCTACGATTATACTAATCCGGTTGAAGACTTTATTAGTATTGATAGACAGCAGTTCAAAGCGGCCCGGATGTCATTCATGATGGATGCAGAGACCGATATGGTAAGGAACGAACTTAAGACCCAGGAATTTCTTGATATAGAATCAAAAACCGATGATGTAACGAACAATACTGCGGTTAACTATGATAATGGCACATTTACTTTAGCAAATAAATATATTTTAACAAACAGCGAGACCATTTATTTTAATGAAAGAAAACTAGCTCCAGCGGAATATATGCTTGATTATGCGAACGGGATTGTTAAGGTGCCTCCGAGAGTATGGGATCCATTCGATAAAATAAGGATATCGTATTCTTATTATGAGCACGGGGAGAGCAAGGAAACGTTTGCCGGAGTCGGAACCATCGGTCCTTATCCACTTAAAAATAAGGAGATAGTCAAAGGCTCTGAGTCCGTTATTCTTAATAAAAATAAATTGAAGATAGAGGAAGATTATTTCTTCAATTATGCTAAAGGCGCAATTACTTTTCGCCGGCCTGTTAGCGGGCAAGATAATGTCGAGGTCAATTACGTCTACTATGCTTTGAAGCTGCCGGCGCAAAAGAAACCCAAATATAATTGGTTTTCCGGGGGAATGACATATCTGCAAAAACGAGCAAAATCAAAGGAAAGCACTATTACTGTTGGTGCAGACAATGAAGTCAGACGGCCATCTGCCAGTTATGGCAGGACGGTTGTTTATAAAGCTGATAACTGGCCGATCAAAGAGGAATCACTTCGAATCCTTGTCAATGATAAAGAGTTGAGCGTAGGCGGCGTATCGATTAATTATGATAGTGGAATTGTAACTGTTAATTATGATGTCGCCTCATACAATAATGGGGTTACGAACGATCTGCAAAGCCTTGATGTTATCCAGGCAGGTGTTAAATTCTCTTACCAATATTATCGTCCTAAGGGGCCGCTGACGTATTCATTTTATGGAAATGACAAAGATAGTAAACCTGCAGAGTATACTTCGCTCAATAAAAGTGCTCAAAAATATGTTTCGGCAGTTCCCTATAACATTAAAGTCGATAGAGATCTTGATGGCGGATTGATTAGTTTGCGGCATAAACCAAGTGCTGGTTCTTTTGATGCCCTCTCAAAATATGGTAAGGATTATGAGATCGTCTATGAACAAGATGATCTGGGGCGATATAGTGGGCAGATAGGTGTTGTTATCTACAAAAGATATCAATCTCCAGAGGATGGTATATGGTACGGTTATGCTCTTAGTGAGGACGATGTTTTTGAGGTAAAATATAGTTATGTGATCCGGGATGCTGCTGATCCGGGGTTCTTCCAGCACGATATTGTTGCAACCGATGTACATATGAATTTCGATGATCGAATAAGAGTCAATTTAGATGCCGCATATAGTACGAGAGAGTTTGAGCGCGGAATCGAGTCGAATAGCGTGGGCGCTACAATCAATGGGACCGGACAATATAATTCTACCTATCAGCTACCCCATCCCGATATTGTGAAAGGTTCCGAATGGTTTTCTAAAGATGGGGTTCGTAAAAGCCTGGAGCCAGGTATGGATTATTACATTAATTATGCTAAGGGAGAGCTTAAGTTTATTGGATTTGCGCCAAACGCTCAGGATAATTACCGTATTTATTATGATTATTACACTCAAGCAGCTTCAGGAACTAAGAAACGTAATGTGGACAAGGGTGTCGCAGCACAGCTGGATACTACCTACACTGATGATAAGTTATCGCTAACCGGTGAGTATAGCTCGGTAGATAAGAGTTTTACCCCGTATGCCGGTACAAATACTATGAAAGTTCCCGTCGGCAGTACCCAATGGAGAGTCAATATTAAATACAAGGTCCTTAGCAGTACTGACGTGTATTACGATAAGAAAGAAACCAAAACGCAATCCGGAGAATTGCAAGGGGATCCAATTTATAGGGTAACCAGAGAAGATAAATACGGTGCAGTTTTTTCTCCAGCGCCATGGCTTTTTGCGGATGGATATATCAATATGGTTACAGATGTGACGGACAAACTCCTTGTTCCTGCTATTACTGAGAATACTCATACAATAGATGATCGAAGTGCTGAAAAAGGCATTAAAGTTACCTTTGGTCCTGAGTACCTGTCAACTAAAATAGCTTATATAGAAAATGAAAAAGAAACAGGCTATGTGGATAAATATCAGAATCAATTAAATACAACGAAGGTATGGGAAATAAAAAATACCTTTATTCCGGTGAACAATGTGAATTTGCAATCGGAGTATGGTTTTTCAAAAGTATATGCTCGTGATGAAGGTCGTGCTTTAGCTTTGAGTTCCGATAGGCGAAGGTATTATGGTACAGCATTACAGTCAAGCTGGTTTGGCAGTATTAGTCTCGAAGGGAAAATAAAGATAACGAATGTCGATTATATCTCTTCTTATAATGTTCAAGGCGAAGCAGTTTCTACAAATAGAGATAAATATGAACTGAAAGATACCAGCTATTCGGTTATTTATACCCCGCAATGGGAAATAGATATGTTCAAACATTTGAGAGCTCAGTATCAGGAAGATCATTCGGAGCAGGATGGACTGGCACTCAGCCAGAAAGGGAAGATATCAAATAACCGGACTTATTCGCTACAATTAAGTCCTTACGGGCTCAGGTGCAGGTATAATGGAAGAGGCTCTGACAGTGAAGAGAGTAATGGGAATATTTTGCGCAACTATAATTCAAATCAATATGATATATCTTCTTTTTCTCCTGTTAGCTGGGTTGCACTGAACAATATCTCTCAAAGCAACAATAAATCTCATTATCGTAGTTATATAGTCCAGGATGCTTCGGCAAATATGACAGATAGCAGCGGTAAAGGTTTTAGCTATTCCTATTTGTTTACCCCACTGCCAAATATTCGATATAATAATAGTTATGCTCAAGAATCTAATAAGGAGCATCAACTGGTCTTGAAATACGCTACCTCGAACACTGTTACTACAGATAAACCTAAATTTTCTCAGAAGAATGATCTTTATATTAAATTGCCGGAAATAGGTCTGACAGGGCTTACCGGGATTTCTGTCATGGATATGCTTACTTTGGGAGACTCGGACCTTTCATATGTGGTTGAGAATTCTGAAGAAAAAACTGTAGTTGATAAGCGGTACTATCCTTCTCAGAATCTATCAATTGTCGAAAGTACTGAACAAAGCCGGAGTGTATCCAATACTTTTAGAACGAAAATGCTCTATAATGTAGTTCCCTTTCGAACTGTTAAATCCTCCTATTTATATGACAAAATTGATAATTTTATTATTACGCAGAGAACCGATAAGACCAATGATACGGTGAGGAATAGCGATGAGACAAAAAAAGTGAATATGCTGATGCCTTTGATAACGAATCTGACCTTAGAAACATCCTGGACTGGTAATTCCCGAAAGGAATGGGAAAATAGGAATACTACGGAGAATCTGTCTTCTGGAGAGGTCCTGAATGATTTTTCAAAAAGAAAAGCTACGAAAAATGAGGAATATTTAACCGGTTTGCAGTGGGCTGCGATTTCTAATGTCGATTTTAAAATGTCCGGTATTTACTCTCGATATGAAGAAAACAGGCAGGAAATGCCTGCCACATTTAACAATTTGTTCTATAAAAAATATTCTATTGTTCCTGGAGCGATTATCGGGTGCGACAAAATCATATATCAGATGTTCCGCGTAAATATTGGTAAAATGACCCTTGGGTACAATCATTATTTCGATTTTATATCTGAGAAGGGGAAGCCTTCCGTAAAGGGGTTCCGGTCGCTATTAACGCTTGATTATGTGCCGTTTCAAATCAACAATGTTAAGGGAACTGCAACCTATAAACGAAATACGGTCTGGGGAACAAATACGAATGAAGCTCAACAACAAAAGGACATAAGTACCGGAGGTAATACGGAGGACACTGTCATAAGTCGTCAAAATTACCTTGAACAGGAAGGGAAAATTGATTTGGAAATCCTTGTGCCTATTAATGGACTGCTGGTTAAGGAAGTCGTTAATAATATCAAGATCAACCTTTCTGCCATCCTGGTAGAATCGAAGGACTATATTCAGAATAATAGCAGTAAGAATTATTACTTATGGTCACTTTTAGGAAACGTCGCTATTAATTTTTAAATAGCTTATCAATTTCTTTCTGCAATGTTTCGTAAGAATGATGCAATAGGGTCAATTCGTCTTCATTGAGTGACGGAACTAATATTTCCTCAATTCCTTTGCTGCCAACTCTTGCAGGCAAGCTAAGGCAAATGTTCTCGATTTCATAGATATTTGAAGAAAAGGTAGAAACCGGAACAATGTTTTTTGAATTGAAAGCTATGTTTTCTATGAGCAGGGTTGCTGCAGTGGCTGGAGCATATGACGGAGAACCTCCCAATGAAATTATTTTTTCTCCGCTTTTTCTGGTTTTTTCTATAACTTCTTTTTTTATGAGGTCATCGAATCCTATTATTTTGTTTAAGGGGATTCCGGCAACATTAGCTGATGAAAATAACGGTACCATGGAATCTCCATGTTCCCCAATAATAATGAGATTAATATCCCGAGGGTTGAGTTGAAGCTTTGATGCTATAAAATACCTCATTCTGATCATGTCATTAAGTGTTCCCAGTCCAATAACTCGTTCCTTTGGGAATCCGGAGACTTTAAGCGCTACATATGTCATAATATCTACCGGATTAGTAGCAACTATGAGAATACATTTCGTGTTGTATTCGGCGATTTTTTCTGTAATATCCTGTACAATAGGATAATTCTGATATGATAAGTCAAGGCGGGAATCTCCTTCTTTTCTTCTAATTCCTGCTGCTATGACAACGATATCCGCGTCGATGAGCTTTTCGAAGCCACCTGAAAATACCTTTGTTGAACCGACAATCGGAGAGGCTTGATTGAGATCGTAAGCGGTTCTCGTTGCCTTGTTAATGTCTTCATCAATGAGTGTGATTTCATCCAGAAAATTTCTTAAAAACAGGGTATATGCTAAGATACTACCAAAATGACCACAGCCTACAATACTTACTTTCATTCTTATAGGTACCTCCGTTTTAGTATTGATTGCTAACAAAGAGTGCTATCATAGAGCAACCAATCCCTAATAACTCTCTATGCACATTTATTGAATTTACATTATACCATGTACAAAGTTGAGTGTCGATAATAGGGATGATATAATTAGAGTATGCTTATCCGTTTAATCGCTGTATGTTTAATTAATTCCCTTTTATTTTGTTATACTGCGCAGGCAACTCAACCTCACCTTCCCTATAAGGAAGGTGAGGTTATTGTAAAACTAAAACAGGCTGCCATCGCTCCGGAACAACTACTGCATGTACTTGATGGGAACCTTAGTCAAATGGCTATAAAGCAAGACAAACATGTGGGCATCAAAAAGATAATTAAGCGACAGAATACTCAATCGATGCGAGTAACCAGCTATAAATCTTTTGAGTCGAAGCTACGGCTGCTTGAGATTTTAAGCCATTTCGAGAGATATTATCTGGTAACCTTTAATGCTGAGATCCCAGTCCTCCAGGTTGTTGAGCAACTAAAAAAGACCAATTTGACAGAGTTCGCTGAGCCAAATTATTATGTTCACCTTTCATCACAGCCAGTACCAATCCCTAACGATCCTTATTTTAATTTCACTGATAAATATGATCTGTTCGGGCTAAATATCTCTGCAGCCTGGGATATCGCTTCAGCACAGGGTTCCCCGATAGTTGCAGTAATTGACACCGGTGTAGATTATAACCATCCTGATCTGGCTGCCAATATGTGGGCCGATGGAGAAGGGAATCATGGGTATGATCCTTATTATAACGATTATGATCCGATGGATTATGATGGGCACGGTACCCATGTTTCTGGTATTATCGCTGCCGTATGCAATAATGGTATCGGAGGCGTCGGGGTAGCTACTAATGCTAAGATTATGGCAATTAAGATGTTCACAGATCTTATTGTTGAATATGGTACCTGGGTCGTTAACGGAGGCACTTCTGATATGCTGGTTAGTGCAATTCAGTTTGCTATTAGTAATCATGCTGATGTGATTAATATGAGTATCGGGAGCCGCTTTTTTTGGAGTGAGGAAGAAAATGTTATAAGAGATGCCTGTAACCAAGCGTCTGCAGCCGGGATCGTTTTAGTTGCGGCAGCCGGAAATGATGGAGGAGATGGTGAGCTCGCAGACTATGAATATCCTTCTGCAGTTCCGGCAGTTATTTCAGTCGGTGCTCTTAATCAAGACCTAATTACGCGGGCTGATTTTAGTAATTATGGAAGCTCTTTGGACCTGGTGGCTCCTGGAAGCCGAATATTCTCTGCTTTAACCCATTTGTATGGCACAAATGGTTATACTCCCTATATTGGAAGTGATACACCTGTTGTAGCAGATAATGCGAAGTATATGCATTTGAGCGGGACTTCACAAGCTACGCCGATTGTCGCAGGATTGGCAGCGCTCATGAAGCAGACGAACCCGGACCTTACCGGAGCACAGATTAGATCAATTATGGAACAGACGGCCGATGACCTGGGTACTCCGCATTGGGACAAATATTTTGGAAATGGCCGGATCAATCCTGTGAGAGCTCTTATTGCTGCCGACACAGTTAAACCTACGGTGACAGAATCGTCGGTAACGTATTTCCTTCCTCTCAACCCAATTATAATTACAGCAAATATTGTTGACAATATTTCTCCTGTAATGACCGAAAATATAACTACTGTATTGTTTTGGAAAACAGCTTCGGAGAATACTTATAAGCAGGAAGTTATGAGCCGGGTTAGTGCTGGTAGTCCTCTTTTTCAAGCCATTGTTCCGGCACTTGATATAGAAACCTCCCTTAACTATTTTATTGTTGTATGTGACTTGAATCCCGCAAATGTTGTAACCGGACCAGTTCGGACTGTCTATACCTACGATATCGATCCACCGGCAGTGACTATGAAAAATCCCTCGATTATGAGTGCGGGTAGGTATTTGTTGCTCACAGTTGTTGAGATTAGTTCTATTGTGGATATGTCTATAACCATAAACAATAGCCTGGGACAGGTAGTTGCTACTGGGAGTATTTCTAGCGGAACGGTAACTCATTCAGGTGGTTTTTATCAGTTTTTATTGCCGCTGAGCATGCCTGCCGGCCACTATTCAATTTATGTTGGAGCTATTGATGGCAAGAATAATCTCTTGTCGCAAACGCTGATCGGAGCGGTACGTATATCAGATGACTTAGTCCTTCTCGGGCCTACTGCCCAATCTTCTGAAGCGGTGGTTTATCCCAGTCCTTTTAATCCTGCAAAAGATCAAACAGCCGATTATCTGAGGGTTGGCTTTCGACTTACGAAACAAGCGGATAGTGTTGAAATGTCGGTTTTTGATCTGAATGGTAATAAAATTGGACAAGGTTGCCTACGGCAGGGATTCCCGATTGTCGCTGACCTCTATTATGAACTTACCTGGGACGGTAGGGACGATTCAGGCTCCTATGCTAAGAATGGTGTTTACCTTGGTGTTATCAAAGTAGTTTGTAACGGTAAAAAACTCATAAATAAGGTAAAAATTTCAGTATTGCGATAATCTATGTGTCTCTGCTTATCAACAAAAGGCTCCTTTGATATACTCTATCACTTTTCCCGATATCAATAACGCGTCAAACCGGCAAGGGCAAGTAACCTGGTTTTTTAAAAGATAGTATCGAGCAGTTTTGATGATTTTCTGCTTTTTTTGTTTTGATATCGCATGGTAAACCGAGATATAATTGCGCGGAGAATAATTTTTTACTTCAATAAAACAGAGTGTGTCGTTATCGAGTGCTATGATATCAATTTCTCCATAACGGGAATGAAAGTTCGTTGTTACGATAGAGATTCCTTCTTTTTTAAGATAATCTATCGCCAAGTGTTCTCCCGTATCCCCGATAGTTTTATTGTTATTTGGCATTATTTCCTTTTTAGAATAACTTCAGCTGTTTTTTGATCTGGAAGCTTTTTCTATGGATAGGAGATAATCCTTGGGTGAAAATGACTTCTTGATGGGCTGCTGTTCCATACCCTTTATTCGACAAGAAATCATATTGAGGATACCTGTTATGCATGTTGTCCATGATCCTGTCTCTGGTCACTTTTGCGATTATTGAAGCAGCGGCAATACTGGCGGACTGTCCATCTCCACCAACAATAGCTTGCTGTTTAATTGTGAGGTCAGGGATTGCGCGGTTTCCATCTACTATGACATAGTTTGGCTTAAAGGGCAGTCTTTCAAGTGCCTTTTTCATCGCCATAAAAGTTGCTTGCAGGATATTATGCTTGTCTATCAGTTTATGACAGACAATACCTATTCCAATTGCTGTTGCTTTTTTGTTTATTTCATCGAAGAGTACATTGCGTTTTTGCGGTTTGAGCTGTTTTGAGTCATTGAGGTGGGGGATGTCAATGTTAATAGGTAAGATGACAGCAGCTGCGACAACAGGTCCAGCCATCGAACCCCGACCTGCTTCATCAACTCCGGCTACTTGGATATAGCCTTGGATTCTCAGTTGGTACTCGATAGCTGTATTAACAGCGGACTGTCGTGCCATTACTTACTATATTTTTTAAAAATAATAACCCCGTTATGTCCACCAAATCCAAAGGAATTCGACATCGCATACGTTACCGTTTTTGACGCTTTTTGGTTGGGAGTGTAGTTGAGGTCACATAATGGATCAGGTGTAGAATAATTGGTTGTAGGAGGTATTATGTTATCCTGTATAACTAAGGCTAGCGCTACTGCTTCAATGGCACCTGCAGCACCTAGAAGGTGTCCAGTCATTGATTTTGTAGAACTAATTGTGACATTTTTTGCATGAGCTCCAAAAATAGTTTTTATAGCCATTGTTTCATATTTGTCATTGAGTTCTGTGGATGTCCCGTGTGCATTTATATAATCAATTACTTCAGGTTTTATATTGGCATCAATTAAGGCTTCTTTCATAGCACGGGATGCGCCTTCTCCATCATCTGCCGGAGCAGTTATATGGAAGGCATCTCCTGAAGACCCGTACCCAACGATCTCTGCATAAATCTTTGCTCCGCGAGCAAGTGCATGCTCAAGTTCTTCGAGCACCAGCATGCCGCTGCCTTCACCCATAACAAATCCATCCCTATTGAGGTCAAATGGTTTTGAGGCTGTTTGCGGATTCTCTGTTACGGTTGACATTGTTCTCGCAGCACAAAATCCAGCAAATGCTAACGGGGTAATCGCAGCTTCTGCTCCACCTGTTACCATCGCTACCGCTTTGCCATCTTGAATAAGATTATATGAATCACCGATTGAGTAAGTTCCTGAAGCACATGCGGTGACAGTGCATGAGTTCGGGCCTTTTGCTCCGATCGAAATAGAAGCCTGTCCTGCGGCCATATCTGCTATCATCATCGGAACCATAAAAGGGGAACATTTATTCGGGCCTTTATCCTTTAAAACGTATGCTTGTTGTTCAAGTACTTCTATGCCGCCGATGCCAGATCCGATAATAACTCCGATTTTGTCAGCATCTTTAGAGATGTCTAAATTTGAGTCTGCAACTGCCTGTTTTGATGCTGCAACTGCAAATTGTATGAATCTTGACATCCTGCGAGCTTCTTTTTTCTCCAGATATTCTTCAGGATTAAAGCCTTTTACTTCTCCGGCAACTTTGGTTGTGTAATCACTCGCATCGAAGCGTGTGACAAAATCAATTCCGCTTTTGCCTGCACATAAGTTTTCCCAATATGTGTTTACGTTATTTCCTAGTGGGTTTACCGTTCCTAGTCCGGTGATGACTACTCTTTTTTTCATTCTAACCGTTCCCTTCTAATTTGCTTCCGCTTCTTTTACAAGTCGTGAAAATATATCTTTTACTGGAAGGATTTCTTTCATTTTCCAGACATTCTCACCAGAGAAAATAATTGCATTATCGATGTCACCTTTCTGTGCATTTATAAGTGATTCAATAATGCAAAATCTAAAAGAACATTTTTTCATGCATTGGTATGAACATTTAAAAAACTCAATCGATCCATCAAGGACTTTTGAGACGAATTTGTTACGTAATGCTCTGCCAGGTAATCCGACAGGGCTTTGAAAAACGACGATGTCTTCTTTATTTGCAGAAAGGTACATTTGTTTGAATTTATCAGAAACATCACATTCTTTTGAAAGTACAAAACGTGTGGCCATCTGCACACCTGCTGCGCCTTTTTTAATTAGCTCGGCAATTTCAGTGCCATTCGTAATCCCTCCGGCAGCTATTACTGGTAATCCTTTGATAACTTCAAGAACTTCTGTAAGAACTTCTCGCATTGGTCTATCAGTCCCTAAGTGTCCACCAGCTTCTTTTCCTTCAACAATAATTGCATCTGCACCGCATTTTTCTGCAAGTATGGCTGTTTTTACTGAAGAAACAATTGATACTATTGGAATTTTGTACTTCTCTCCATATTTGAAAACATCTCGCGAAAATCCTGCTCCGGTAATAATCAAGTCAACTCCGCTACTAATAGCAGCTTCAACTAATTGAAAGAATTCTCTTGCGACGAACATAATGTTTACGCCGATTATTCCATTTGGTGCAAGTTCTTTGGCTTTTTTTATTTGGTCTTTTAGTTCTTCGATGCCCATTCCTGAGCCACCGATTACGCCGATACCACCGGCATTTGCTACTGCAGCTGCTAATGGTGCAGTAGATATTCTTACCGCCATTCCCCCTTGGATTATGGGTATCGCAGCAACAAGATTACCAATTTTTAATTGAGGTAAATTCATGAATTGATCCTTTTATGCAAACTCAACATACGCGGATTTATCAATATAAATCCGCGTTATAGCGTTAATAAAACAATTATTATATATTAGAAACAATGTAATCTACAGTACTTCCAACAGTGGTTAATTTTTCAGCGTCTTCATCTGGTATCTCTGTATCGAATTCTTCTTCAAGTGCCATAACTAACTCAACAGTGTCAAGAGAATCTGCTCCTAAATCGTCTACGTATGCAGCATCTCTGGTTACTTCATCTTCAGAAACTCCTAGTTGATCAACTACCACGGCTTTAACTTTATTAAATACTTCCTCTTCTGTCATCTTCTGTTTTCACCTCCTTTATATTACCTATATTATAAATTCTATTACATTACCATGCCACCATCTACAACAAGAACTTGTCCTGTTATATATTTAGCCTCCTCAGAAGCTAAAAACAATACCGCATTAGCAATATCTTCTGGTGTACCCATTTCACCAAATGGGATTTTTTTATTTACAGCTTCTTTAACTTCATCAGATAACTTATCTGTCATATCTGTAGCAATAAAACCTGGTGCTACTGCGTTTACGTTAACCCCGCGAGATGCCAGTTCTCTTGCGGTTGTTTTTGTGAGACCGATAACTCCAGCTTTTGATGCGGAGTAATTCGCCTGTCCAGCGTTCCCTGTTATTCCCACAACTGATGCGATGTTAACGATTTTTCCTGATCTCTGCTTCATCATGTTTCGGTAAACAGCTTTTGTGCAGTTAAAGACACCTTTTAGGTTAACGCTTATTACTGCATCCCATTCATCTTCAGACATTTTCATGATGAGAGTATCTTTTGTAATGCCAGCATTGTTTACTAATATATCAACTTTTCCCATTTGTGTATAGACTTCTTTGAAAAATTCTTCAACATCGGCAGAATTGGCAACATTTGATTTAAGAGCAATACTTTTTACGCCTAAGCTTTCGATTTCTGAAGCAGTGGCTTGCGCAATTTCCAGGTTAATATCACTAATTACTACGTCCGCTCCAGCTTTTGCCAGTTTTAACGCAATTGATTTCCCGATTCCACGGCCACTTCCTGTTACAACTGCAACTTTACCTTTTAAATTCATTTGGACCACTCCTTTTTGATTTTATTGATAAGTCCGGAAAGAACTTTGCCCGGACCAATCTCTGTGAATGTTACTACTCCTGCCGTAAGCATTTTTTCTATTGATTGCTGCCATAATACGGATGAGTATAGCTGCTTTACCAACAGTTCTTTTGTTAGGCTGGCGGATGTTAAATAATCGGCGGTTACGTTCATGATAATCGGAATCTTTGGTTCATTGAATGGAGCTTTATCTAGATAATCACGAAATTGTTCTGCAGCGGGCTTCATTAATTGAGAATGAAAGGGGCCACTTACTGGTAGTGGAATTGCTTTTTTCCCATAAGTGTCAGAAATTAGAATACAACACTTTTTTATAGCGTCAGTTGTTCCCGAAATAACAATTTGTCCGGGGGAATTATAGTTTGCAATTTGTGCTTTGCCGTCAACCGAATCACAGACTTTTTTGAGCGATTCCTGATCCATTCCGAGTATGGCTGCCATCGTTCCTTGTCCAGCAGGAACAGCTTTTTCCATAAGTTGCCCACGGACACGTATGAGAGTGAGCGCTGTTTCAAAATCCAGCACTCCTGCGGCGCAAAGTGCGGTATATTCACCGAGACTATGTCCGGCTACGATGTCCGGTTGCACCTCTTGTAGCTTGAATTGCATATAGCTTACAGTAAAAATTGCCGGCTGAGCATTCTGGGTTAGCTTTAGTGCATCTTCAGGACCGTTTAAGCATAGTTGTTTTAGATCAAATCCTAAAACGTTATTTGCCTGGTCAAAAATTTCCTGGTTTGGAAGGTCTTTTCCCATCCCTACAAATTGAGATCCCTGTCCTGGAAAAACGAAAGCAGTCTTCATGTTATTTATTTAACTCCTTTAGCATCGCGGGTATAATTTCGTAGAGATCACCAACAATACCGAATGTAGCTACGTTAAATATCGGAGCGCCCGGATCTTTATTGATGGCGATAATAATGTCAGAACTCTGCATCCCGGCAAGATGTTGAATTGCCCCTGATATTCCGCAGGCTATATAAAGTTTCGGACAAACAGTTTTCCCTGTCTGGCCTACTTGATGGTAGGCAGGTATCCACCCGGCGTCAACTGTGGCACGGCTTGCCCCGATAGCTCCGTTTAATACCTTAGCAAGCTGCTCAAGAAGTGTAAATCCTTCCGGCTTACCTATCCCTCTTCCTCCAGAAACAATAATATCTGCTTCTGAAATGTTAATTTTGTTTTGCATTTCGTAAACGACTTCTTTTACCGTAACGAGGTTGCTGGTTATATTTGGTGTGAACGACACGATTTTTCCTTGATGTGCGCTGTCTTTCGTTGCTTTTTTAAATACTTTGTGACGAATTGTTGCCATTTGCGGTCTGTGATTCGGGCATATTATTGTTGCCATAATATTGCCGCCAAATGCCGGTCGTGTTTGTAAAAGTAATCTTTTTTTCTCGTCAATTGCCAGTTCTGTACAGTCAGCTGTGAGTCCTGTTTTAACCCGGATTGCAACTCGAGGAATAAATGCGCGTCCGACGCTGGTTGCTCCTGCGAGTACTATTTCCGGTTTAAACTTTTTAATGAGATCGCTCATAACATCAGTGTAAGATTCTACAGCAAAATTCTTTAATTGAGGATTCTCAGCCATATAAACGTTTTGTGCTCCGTATTCAATCAGTTCTTTCGCTGCCTGTGAAACATTGTCGCCAAAAATTACGGCAGAAAGCTCAACTCCTAATTCTGCGGCTAGTTTTTTTCCTTCGCCAAGTAGTTCGAGTGATACTTCTTGCAGCTTTCCTTCGCGCTGTTCGGCAAATACCCAGACTCCTTTATATTCATTAAGGTCTTTGGCAGTCATTTCATTTCGTTCTATCGTGATTGCCTTGAATTTGCAGACTGATTCACATGAGCCGCAAAGAGTGCAATTGTCAGCAATGATTGCCTTTTCTTCTTCGATAACTATTGCACCAAAAGGACAGACTCTAACGCAAAGGCTGCAACCTATACAATTATCATTAACTGAAATACCCATATTTTGTCCTCCTAAATAGCTTTCAGATCTTTAAGTTTTTGGCATAAACATGAAACTGTTTCTGAGATTTCTCCGCACAGCATTTCTCTTTTGCCTTTTGGCGGCGGCGTAAATATTTTGACTACTTGCGTTGGTGATCCGTTAAGTCCGCACAATGAGAGATCTGCATTAATATCCTGGGCAGACAGTTTGTCGATAACCGCAGTTTTTGCCTTCATTTTTCCTTTGAGGGATGGCATTCTTATTGTGTTAATTTCTTTAAGTACAGTTATTGCACAAGGAAGTTTGATGTCAATAACTTCATAGCCATCTTCAAACATTCGCTCAACGGTTATTATGTTGTCTTTAACTTCAACTATTTTTCTTACGTAGGTAACTACCGGGATATTCAAAAATTCTGCCACCCCCGGTCCAACCTGTGCTGTATCTCCATCAATTGCTTGTTTGCCGAAGATTATTAAATCGTATTTGCCAAGGGTTTCTATGCCTTTCGCCAAGGTATACGATGTAGCCCAAGTGTCTGCGCCTGCAAACGCGCGATCGCTTATTAGTACGGTATTATCTACCCCTAAAGCTATAGCGTCTCTCAGAGCACTTTCAACTTGCGGTGGGCCCATACTGACGACAGTTACGTTGCCTCCAACTTTTTCTTTGAGATGCAGAGCAGCTTCAATTGCATTTTCATCGAATGGATTCGTTATGCTGGGAACCCCTTCTCTCATTAATGTATTGGTTTCAGGATTGATTTTAACGTCGCTTGTATCAGGAACTTGTTTTATACATACAATAATATCCACGAATATATCCTCCTCGTTATGAATAACGAAAGGGGCAAATATTATTTTGCCCCCTGAAATTAATTTATTTTTTAGATGCTGCTTCTTTGACTAGACATTGTGCTATTACATTTCGTTGAATCTGATTTGTTCCTTCATAAATCTGAAGAATCTTTGCATCTCTCATCATCTTTTCAGCAGGATATTCTTTCATATAGCCATACCCGCCAAGGATCTGAACGGCATCGGTAGTAACTTTCATCGCTACATCAGCCGCAAAGCATTTGCTCATAGCTGACTCTTTGGAATAGCTGCCGCTGTCTGCGTCCATAAAACGTGTTGTTGCATATACGAGAGCTCTGGCTGCTTCAGTCTGCATTGCCATATCTGCAAGCATATGTTGTACGGCCTGGTTTGCAATAATCGGTTTGCCGAATTGAACGCGCTCTCTGGCATATTGGACAGCTAAATCAAGTGCACCCTGAGCAAGCCCTACACCTTGAACTCCGATACCTGGTCGTGACATATCTAAGGTTTTCATTGCAATAAGAAACCCCATACCTTCTTTCCCTAGAATATTTTCTTTAGGAATTCTGCAGTTTTCGAATACGAGTTCTCGAGTTGCGGATGTTCTTATACCCATTTTGTTTTCTTTTTTTCCGAAAGAAAACCCTGGTGTGCCTTTTTCAATAATAAAGGTGCTCGCTCCTCTGGCGCCTTTGGCTTTGTTTGTCATCGCAACAACGGTGTAAGTTTCTGCTTCTCCGCCGTTCGTGATCCATTGTTTGGTACCATTGATAACATATTCGTTCCCATCAAGGACTGCCGTGGTTTGAATGCCACCGGCATCGCTTCCTGCGTTTGCTTCGGTAAGACCGAATGCTGCTAGTTTTTTCCCTGCTGCTATATCAGGTAAATATTTTTTCTTTTGTTCTTCGGTCCCGAATAATAATATTGAATAACTTCCCAATCCGCTAGCTGCATAAGAAACCGATACACCGATACATGCTTTGCTTAATTCTTCTATTGCAAGAATTGACTCGAATGCTCCTGCACCAAAACCGCCGTACTCTTCTGGGATATAGATCCCGAATAAGCCTGCTTCTGCGCAGCAATTCATGATTTCCCAAGGAAATTCTCCATTTTCGTCGAGTTCTGCCCTTGCCGGGAGTACTCTCTCATTAGCAATTTTTGCTGCTAAATCTCTGATCATTTTTTGTTCTTCAGTTAAGCCATAATCCATCATATAATAATGCCCCTTCCTTTTATTTAATGAATCTCTCTTTTTTCTTAAAAAAAAACGTACTCGTATTTGGCTGTTGCATATTTTTGATGTGCCTATTATCTTGTTATGCCATCCATCTGAAAATAGCAGATCCCCAAGTCAGACCCCCACCAAAGCCCATAATGGCAACCAAATCTCCTTTTTTTACTTTTCCTGCAGTAACCGCTTCGTCAAGAGCAAGAGGTATAGATGCTGATGAGGTATTTCCGTAATTCATGATATTAACACAGACTTTTTCTTCGGACAAGCCTAGCCGCTCGGCAGCAAAGTCAATTATTCGTTTGTTCGCCTGATGAGGAATAAAGTAATCGATATTTTTCTTTGAGAGCCCTGCTTTTGACAGACTCTTTTCGATAGAATCGATAACGATGGAGACAGCAAATTTAAAAACCGCCCTTCCATCCATTTTAATATAGTGATTTCTTTCTGTAATATTTTCAGGAGTAAGGGGAGTTCTTGATCCCCCATTCGGAATAATAAGCAAATCGCCGCCTGAACCTTGTGCTCCCAAAGTCCATGAAAGAATCCCTTCGCCGTGAGGAACGGCCGATAGGATTACTGCTCCTGCGGCATCTCCGAATAATATACAGGTACCACGATCTGTCCAATCGACGTTTTTTGCGAGAGTATCAGCCCCAATGACAAGAATGTTTTTAAAACTTCCGGCTTCAATAAATTGAGATGCGGTGGCTAGCGCATAAACAAATCCGGAACAAGCAGCAGACAGGTCAAATGCAGCTGCGTTTTTGGCCCCAAGTTTATCTTGGATTATGCAGGCTACGGAAGGAAATAGCGGATGATCGGGAGTACAGGTCGCAGTAATTATAAGGTCAATTTCTTCAGGTCTTTTGTTTGCGCTTTTTAGTGCATTTATTGATGCCTGAAGGGCCAGGTCAGATGTGCTGAGGTTGTCAGCAAGCCTTCTTTCTCCGATACCGGTACGTGCACGAATCCATTCATCGGAAGTTTCGAGCCCCATCTTTGCAATGTCATCATTTGTTACAACTTTTGGCGGTACACAAGAGCCAACACCAATAATACCTGCAGAGATTTTGTTTTCTGCCATTATTCAACCTTCTTCCTGGTTAGTATGACTTTTTGATAATATCAATTATTTTGTGATCGACTGAATCAATTGCTACCTTTATAGCATTCTGGAATGCCTTTTCGTTAGCTCTGCCGTGGGCTTTAATGCAGATACCGTTAATGCCTAAAAGAAGGGCGCCTCCATATTCATCGTAGTCTATGAATTTTCTTATGCGCTGTAATGACGGATATAGGAATACAGCGCCGATTTTTGCGAAAATGCTGTTTTTGATTTCTTTCTTTAGAATGTTACCCAGATAGAGCCCCAATCCTTCTCCGAACTTGAGCAGCATATTTCCGACAAAGCCATCACAAATGATTATGTCAGCACGGCCTGTGAGAACATCTTTTCCTTCGATATTCCCTATAAAGTTTATCTCTTTACAGGCTTTTAATAATTTGTAGGTTGCAAATGTAAGCTCATTGCCTTTTTCTTCTTCTTCTCCAATATTTAATAATGCTATTTTGGGGTGGGCGATGCCTAAAACTTCTTTTGCAAATACATTACCCATAAGTGAGAATTGGTAGAGATGTTTAGGTTTACAATCAACATTGGCACCCATGTCGAGGAACATGGTTTTTGAATTATGAGTGGGAATTAGTGTAGCGATAGCCGGTCGTTCGATTCCGTGTATCCTTCCGATATTCAGGAGAGCGCTTGTCATATATGCGCCAGTGTTGCCGGAAGATATAACGGCATCTACTTGCTTGGTTTTTAGCAGGTTTATTGCTACATTAATAGATGAGTCCTTTTTTTGTTTTATAGCAGCAACAGGACTTTCATCCATTAAAATAATTTCGGAAGCATGGTGGATTGAAATTAAATCATTCGGGTATGAGTATTTGTTTAGCTCATGTTGGATGTCATCTTTTCTCCCTACAAGGACAATTTCTACCTTGTAGGCTTTTGCTGCTTTAACTGACCCTTCAACTACTGCAGCTGGGGCATTGTCTCCCCCCATCGCATCTACAGCCAGTCTCATTATTTAGCTATTGCTCCTTACTGCTTTTTGTGGTAAGAATTTGTCTTCCTTTGTATTGTCCACAATTAGAGCAAGCTGTATATGGTCTTATTACTTCGTTACATGCCGGACATTTTGTAGATTCCGGGATTGTTATTTTCCAATGTGCTCGACGAGATCTTGTTCTCGCATTAGAATGTCGATGTTTAGGTACTGCCACTTAATTATTCCTCCATTCATTATTTTTATCTTTTAAATGACGCTCTTTAAACTCTTTCAGCTTTGCAAACCGAGGATCTATTTCCTCTTTAGTATCGGTTATTACTTGTATTCCTATACAATCTAGGCTGCAAAGGGGTTTTATTGGTATCTGTGCTATAATATTTTGCCTTATAATTTCATAAAGGTCAATAGTATTGTCTTCTTCTATTAAATAGACAAAGTCTTCATCGGTTAACTCTATTTCACCTGTAATGTCTTTATAGTCTTTGCTGTTTTTACAGTATTGCTCTTCTATTCGAAAATGTAGCGGGAAATTATATTTATTTAAGCATCTTCCGCAATCAAGTTTGATTTCTGTACTAACGACTCCCTTAAGCAGTATTGATTTTCCAGTATTAGTAATGTCAGCGTTGACATTGACCGGTTTCGTTAACTCCAAAGGCTCATCATGAAAATCCATGGCCTCTGATATCTCAATATGCTGTTTGCTTCCAACCTCTTTGAGGATAGAAGATAAATCAATTTTCACTAGGGTGGCCTTCTTTGTCATTGATCTTGAAACGCCTAAGCATTATATAGTACGTTTTTGTTAGTTGTCAACATGAATAGTCAATACGTATGGTGACCCATGATCAGGGTTTTGCCAGTCTGGCTCGCCAGGTTCACCTGGTTGATGGCAGGATTGTTACCTGAATACGCTGAGTATTCTCCGGGCTGATCGTATGAACTACGCTCTCAGCGTGACAGACGTGTCCGGCAGCTCTAAAAAGAAAAATTGATAAGATATTTTTTGTTCGCGGTGAAAGTCCGATTCTGATTTTACACCCGCTAACATATACTCATGCTCATTGAATAAAATCCAACATAGGTATTTATTATCGGCGATGCTTCAGCGATAATAACGTTTACATAAGGAAATGTAGCTTTAATCCTTTTCATAAGTTCGTATGCTTCCTGGTAAAAATAACTATGGGTAATGCCTACATACCGGAAGATCCGTCCGTATTCTTTTTCGTAATCTTTGATGGATTTGAGCAGTTTCGTCACCGCTTCTTCCGGATTATTCGTGCGGTCGGTGACAGTGAATTTTCCGTATTCCGGGTTGTAGAATAAAATGGGTTTGTAATCCAGTAAGGTATTTAATAGCTCTCCTTGAATAGTTGTTTTATCTACACCCTGAATGAAATAATCAAGAGAATTGATGTACATGATTTGCCAGCAACGTTTTCTTTTTTCTTTAATTTCTGCGATTATATATGAAAATTTTTTTTTCTCTTTAGCCATCTTTGCTGCAACATAGGCCAAAAGTCCCATTCCCAATCCTGTGTTAAATGAATCAACCACTTCGATGTGAACGTTGCTGACTTGCTTTGCCGCTGACTGCGCGGTAGCGAAGGTCTCACTCCAATGGTTGGCGATATGAATTGATAAAATTTTTGTGTATCCGGACTTTGCCAGACTTTGGTAGAGCTGAACCAATGACTCTTGCGAAGGCGGGGCCGTCGTTGCTTTGTAATTACTACCGTTCACTTTATTAAAAAAATCGATAGCATTAATGTCGACCCCATCTTTATACGTTTTCCCATCGAGTATGATATTAAGTGGGATTATCCGGATGTTCAGGTCATCGATTATCATTTTTGGTAGAGAAGCTGTGCTGTCCGTAACGATGACAATGTTTTCTTCCTGATCTATATTCTCTACGGATTCGTTTGTCAGTTGTTCTTTTATCTGTGTTAACGAGAGAAATTCATCTTTTTGTAAACCTCGTATTTGTTTAATTAACTCAACATCTTTTTCGGTAAAAAGCCTCATCCCGCCAGGAGTCCTGGTTACTGAGCTTAAGAGTCCTTCCTGCTCGTAATAGCGTATAGTTCTTGTAGTTATTTTAAGAATATCGGATATTTCACTTATTTTATAATATTTTCGATTATCCATAGTTTTCATATCCTTTCAAAATCAATCAATTGTATTTTCGCATAAAGTATAGCCTAAATTTATTAAAAATTATAGTTAATAATTGGACCGTATTATTATTTGACGTTAATAAAATGCCAAAAAAATATTTAAAGAGCAGTTCCTGTGATGACAGAAGGGTTTATGAGGGTAAGGACTACAAAGTAAAGACTTCCGATGACAACTAATATGCCAACCCAGAATGAGACCATACTTACTGTATTATCCCCTTCTGAGAGATTAATGAGCATTGTTCCGATTCCTATAGCGATAAGCGATAATAAACCAACGAGAATTAACATTTATTCCACCATTTTGTTGTTGATTGCGGATGTTTTATACTTTTGCCGAGCAGGAGCTTGTTGAGGCCCAGCATATTCCAGCAAGAAATAATCAACGATTAATAATAGGGTAACATAGTAATAATATACCGGTCAAGAAAAAGCATCAGTTTATTTTCTTTTGAAAGGAAATTAGGGGACGAGTGTTTTACCCGGGATAACTTTTTGCCGGGCATCACAATGCTACCATGAAGCTCTCATTATTTGTCATAGACCCTCGTAATAATTGGAGGAACTGATGGGGTAAATAGCCTGCTTGTCGACCTTATATATATATGATTCTTTCTGGTCTTTTAGGTAAACTCCATAATCATCAAGAAGATAAATCATATAGGTGGTGCTTTTTTGATTGGTCTGCCCGAAATCTATCGAATATGTTTCGTGTTTCGGAAGCATTTTTTTTATTTCTTTCCTGGGAACTTGTTTTTCTACAACTAAATTGTGAAATGTTTCGAGTAGCTTAGTTGCTTGTTTCGTATATGATTTGTGGTTTTCCGCCAGCCAGTTGTTGCTGGTGGTTTTTTCGTATACTATTTTCTTGTCAGGGAATTTTATGGTAATTCTGTTTATCGAGGGTTCATCAATTAGGGGTATTGTGTTCTCGATCCATCGTTGGCGTTCAGGCTGGAATGAATCAGCCAGTTCTCCATTTTCCTGAAAGACTTGAGGCTGTTTTTCTTTCCTTATGAATGTTGAATTGTACTGCGGGTTATGTTTTCCAATATAAAACTTGCTGGTTAATTGGGAATGTTTGAAGGTACAGAAAACAAAAGCAGTTTCGTCAGTGACGTTAAAGTATTCATATTTTTGAGGATTTTCTGAGATAATCTCATGATACTTGAATCCGTTAATTGTTTTCATGAGTTTATTAAGCATGGTCATATTGATTTTTAAGGCATCTTCGTCGTTGGTTTCCCACACGTGTTCTTTTGCTTTGATGAGATAGAGTGATGTGGAGCCTTTTCGTATTTTGATTTCTTCTTGTGCCTTAATCTCTAATTGGCTGTTCGATGCCGTATCAGCTTTGCGCGATGTATAAAGAGGTTTTGATACAATAATTGCAATAATTGCGAGAACGATAATTGCGAGAAATAATTTAATATAGTATTTTTTCATGCTAGGCTACGGTACCTTTTTTGTTGCTAACACATTAAAGTGCTGATTATTCAAAAGGTACCATCAATCGAGAATATTGTCGAGAGTACTAAGAAAAACTTTCCGATGAAGCTTTTGTCCCGAACGAAATATTCCTATGAGATTGAATTTTGTTCAGATGAGATTCTCTGTTTGAATTTTTTTCTCAAATTATACCTGAAGTAACCGACAACCATTATAATGAGGGTGCCGGTTGACGTTGCAATAAATTTTATGAGTACTTTTATTTTGTTGTTAATGTCACTGAGCGGCTTATCTTTGATGTTTTTTGCCCTTATTGAGATGAGGTCATCTCCGATAGCAATAAAATCTACTGCATTCATAAGAAAGTTAAGGTTGCCGGAAAATCTCCTGGCTATATCATCGAGTAAGAAGTCGGAATCACCGACGACAATAATACTTGTCTGAGGACTAAGCTGTTTTGCGTCTGGCCTGTTCTTGTAAAAACTGTGGAAGCGGCCTTTGAGGATCGCTCCAATTGTGTGCTTGCCGGTGTTTTGGTAGAGGAATTCCTGTTGGGGGTTCAGGTCGAAATCTTTGTCCTGGGTCCAGGCTTTTTCCGTTGTGGATAGTAAAGGAGTGAAGGATATTCCCGGAGATTTTTTGTCAATTAAGGAGCTTGCCCAGGGAAGAACGATGCTATCAAGCCTGGATGTAATTGGATTTTCTTTGTCGAAATTGCTGTTTATGAGCTTTGGCCAGAGCGGGTAGGGGATGGAGAAGGTTATGAATCCGCTGTTGAAGGCTACGCTTGTATTGCTTTTGTCGAGAACAAGGTTGGTCTTTATTTTTACTCCGTAATTGTCGAGCAGTTCCGCAATATTTGTATTTTTTGTGGCTGCATTA
The DNA here is from genome assembly GCA_003242895.1 of Candidatus Margulisiibacteriota bacterium. Classification (NCBI taxonomy): domain Bacteria; kingdom Bacillati; phylum Candidatus Margulisiibacteriota; species Candidatus Margulisiibacteriota bacterium. The sequence goes on along the minus strand of QKMY01000062.1, from coordinate 24,521 downwards.
AGGTTTTCTATTCTAAGGGTGTCAATAAGGAAAATTGCTTTTTTCCCTTGCATAATGAACTGGTCGATTGCGTATTTTTCTTCTTCAGAGGTGTTTTCAGGGCCAGCCACAATTAAGGCCATGGCGTTCTGGGGGAAACGTTGTCCTTTTGCAATGCTTACTTCCTTTATATTGTATTGCTTAGATAGACCTTCATTTAAAAGGCGATATTCGCTGCTCAGGTTTCGTTCGCCGCTTCCGCTGAGATATGCGATGGTAAAATTGCTTTTTCTGGTTATTTTCAGTATAAGGCTTGTCAAATCATACTCGAGATTGACTGTATTCTGGATAACCGGGATAACTTCAGTTTTGTCTTCATAGAATAGCGCAAGACCAAGATATCCCATCTTTACTTCGCGTTTGTCTTTTTCGATGACATTCATCTGTATTTCAGGTATGCCGATTTTTTGCGCTTTGGACGTTGTTTCCGGATCTTCTGCCGGATCGATAAATTGATATTTGATTTTGTTGTTCGAACATATCCTGTATTCTTCCATTATATCCGTGACTTGTCGTTTTAAGTTAACAAACGAAGCCGGCAATTCTTTAGAGAAATAAACATTAACCGAAATGACGTCATCAAGATTGGTGAGAATTTTTTTTGTTGAGGCTGAGATAGTGTAAATATTGTTTTCTGTCAGATCAGCGCGAAAGAAAATTTTTGAGGAGATAACATTGAGTAAGATAAGGATTGTCGATACTAACAATATTTTTGAATAAATGATTGTCGTAACAGATGGTTTATATTTTTTTAGGCGATCAAGTATTATTGCCATTTACGTTTTTCCAGTGACTGCATATTTAAATAAATAAAAAAGAAAATTATAGAGATATAATAAACGATATCTCTGCTATCAAGGACCCCCCGGCTGATGCTTTCGAAATGAGACCCTAGACCCAGATAGTGAAGGACTGTTGAGACCGAATATGGTAAAGAATATAATACGATGTTCTCTCCTAAGATAAAAAGAATAAAGGATAACGTTACGCCAAGAATAAACGCAACAATCTGGTTTTCACTGAGACTGGAGACAAACGACCCGATGGATAAATACGCCGCACCGAGTAAGACGCTGCCAAGATAGCCGCAGACAATAACCCCATGGTCCGGACTGCCGAGCAGTGAAACGACAAGATAAAGAGGAAGTGTTAAGAATATCGCTATCGTTACCAACAGGAGGCTTGCAAAGTATTTTCCCATGATTACCTGGTAATCCTTAACTGGTAAGGTTAATAGTATCTCGATCGTATCCATTTTTTTTTCTTCTGACCAGGTCCTCATTGTTACTGCCGGGATAAAAAATAAAAATATCCAGGGCAACAGAGAGAAAAATTCCCGCATTGTTGCTTGTCCGTATAAAAAGAAGCCGCGAAAGAAAAACCATCCGGTAAACAGCGTGAATATAGAGATGTAAATGTAGGCTATCGGAGATGTGAAATAGGAGGTGAATTCCTTTTTAAATATTATCCAGATTATTTTCATTGGACCTCTTGGTTCTCCTGTGTTGTTATGTTAAGAAAAATATCTTCGAGCGTAAGCTCTTGCGCTTTTAATTCCGATAACAGCCACTTGTTCTGGGCGACTATAGAGAATATTTCCTCCGAATTAACACTCTCTTGCGATAATTGGATTGTTAATCTAAGCCAGCCCGAGGATTTGTACTTTTTTTGTTCAATGACAATGTCATAACCATACTTTTTCTTGAGTAATTTTGAGAAATAATGAAAATCTCCTTTAAAGGTTAACTTTATTATTGTACCACTTGATTGGCTTTTCGATAACTCTTTGGGTGTGCCGGAGGCTACGATTTTGCCATTATTGATAATGATGATCCTGTTGCAAGTGGCTGAGACTTCCGGGAGTATGTGCGTACTCAAGATGATTGTTTTTTCCTGTCCTAGTTTTTTTATTAGATTACGGATATCTATTATCTGGCTCGGATCAAGTCCGCTTGTGGGTTCGTCGAGGATCAGGATTGCAGGTTCGTGGATGAGCGCCTGAGCTATTCCAACCCTTTGCCTGTATCCTTTTGACAGCTCGTAAATATCTTTGTGCAAAACTTCTTTCAGACCGCAATCTTCAATAACTTTTGCCAGATGTTCTCTGATTTTTGAAGGGTGGATTTGGCGTAGTTGTGCAATGAACTTGAGGTATTCGATGACTCCCATGTCTTGGTAAAGAGGTGTGTTTTCCGGCAAATATCCGGTTTGCCTTTTTACTCCCAGCGGATCTTTGAGTACGTCAATTCCTGCAATGTAAGCTTTTCCATGTGTTTGGGCAAAATATCCGGTGAGTATTTTCATTGTGGTTGTTTTACCGGCTCCGTTAGGGCCAAGGAATCCAACAACTTCACCTTTGTTTACAGTGAAGGATATGTCTGAGACGCCTCTGGACTTGCCATAATTTTTCGTTAAATTTTCTACACGTATCATGCATTTTCCTTGTTTCTATATTATATGCATTTACTATTTTGGCATAAGCTATGATGCCAGTATTGATTATATCAAAAAATAATTTAATTCATAGTATTGTTATATTAGGTAAATGTGATTGTGCCGGCTTGGTAGTTGTTGGCTTAACCCAGGCTGTATGATTTGGTTAACGGAAACGTCAACTTGGACAAATCAGAGAGTATAATAGGCGAAGAGCTACTTGTGTATGTGTTTAAAAGATTATCGGCGGTGAGAGAAAGAACATAACACTGGATCAATATATATAATAACGAAAGACCGCATGAGTTGTTAGGAAATGTTCCGTTAGCAAATGACTTCCTTAAATCTAACTCTAAGTAAGTCATTTGCTGGATGGGGTGCGAAACTGGCATCTGAAGTTATCAATTGCTGCTAAATAGTAAAAACACTGACTTTATCTTCCAATGTCCTGGTTGTAAGCTCTAGATCACTAATTTTCCCTGAAAATGTTTCAATTGTTGCCAGGACTTCTTCTGCTGAACCAGAAACCTCTTCAGTTGAAGCTGAGTTATCTTCAGAAATTTTTGCAATTTCATTAATATTAACTGCCGTATCAGTAAATCGCTGCTTGATACTTTCAGTTGCTTGAAAATTATCTTCGGAAATTGATTGTATATTAGATATCGCATTAACAACATCTTTTGACCGACTTGTCAAAGCCTGCATCGAGTTATTATTAATTTCGATGTTGTGGGTAAGATTATTCATAGTACTTACAACTTGTTCGCTTGATGCCGTCATTTCTTCAGTAGCAGCAGAAATATTCTGGATCTGAATAACGGTATTCTTTACAGCATCTATGATTTTCTTAAGTGCTATATTTGCCTGATGGCCCAGGTTAGCACCTGTTTGCACTTCTGTGGTCCCATTTGCCATTGACTCAACTGCGGTATTTGTATCCCGCTGTATTTGTTTGATCAAAGTGGCTATTTCTTTCGTCGCTTTCCCTGACCTTTCCGCAAGCTTACGAACTTCATCAGCAACAACTGAGAATCCTCTACCATGTTCACCGGCACGCGCAGCTTCGATTGCAGCATTTAAAGCTAATAAATTAGTCTGCCCTGCTATATCATCAATAACTTCTATGATGCTTTCAATCTGTGCTGAACTTTTCCCTAATTCAGTAATTTTTTCCGCAGCTAGCAATACTGTTTCTTTAATTTTATCAATCGCAATAATAGTATTAGATACAATTATTTCACCTTCTTTTGCAACAGAAGCCGTTTGGTTGGAATTTGCAGCAACATGCGATGTATCCTCCGCAACCTGATTAATTGCGTTATTCATTTGATTGATTATTTTTTTTGTGTTTTCAATGTCAACAGATTGTTGTCTTGTTACCTTCGCAATATTACTTATTTCTATGTCGTTTTGACTAATGGTTTCTGCCGTTGTTTTAGTTGTTGCAACCTGACGTTGTGCTCCGCCAGATACCAACAGAAGTTCTTGCTTTATGATATCTAGCTCCTTCTTGATTTTATTCACAGCATTAAGTTGTTTACATGATCCTGCCGCTACATCCGTTATTGCAACAGTAATTTGAGAAACAGAACTCATCGAGTCTTTTGACACTATTTGCAGTTTTTTAAATTCCTGACGCACTTCAGTAGTTGAATTAAGTACGTGACGAATTGTTTCTCTTAATTTCTCAGTCATTTTCCTTAAAGCGCCAGCATTCTCACCAACACCATTATTTATCTCGACAACGAAATTACCATTAGCAATTTCAACTAAAACATTATTTGTTAATATTATAGGTTTACGCATTTCTTTAGACAAGTAAAGCGCTATAATAACAGCAAATAAAATGGCAATAAATATTGCGACACAAGCTACCAGCATTCCTATCGAATTCATTTGAATGACTTTATTTGAAGATTTTTTTACGTTCTCAATATTACTTTGTACAATAATCTGCAATGACTTATAAAAATCTTCATTATTTTTGTCAATTTGACTTTTTACCAGTTGATCCATTTTCTTTAACAATTTGATGGCTTTTTCAGCATCAACAGCTTGAGTTCCCTGATCAACGCCAATTACAAGGACATCAATTTCCTGCTGGTATGGATTTTCAATATTCAAATTTTCATATTCTTGCTCAATTTCAAGCAAGGATTTAATACTTTCACTCCAATTTTTCTGCGCTAAAATAAAAGCATTCCACTCATTATGTGCTTTCATTACATTAAATTGTTCTATTGATTTTATTTCTTTATTTAAAAGGGTTAAATTATTTAATATGTTTATGTCTATTTGCTTTCGTGAGTCAATAGACTTCATCGGATTAAGCAGTGCGCTTATGTCCTCCATCGTTTTAGCTTGTATTAAATTCATATTCCAAAGACTATTAACAATAGGCATGTCCTGTTTAAAAAAAGTATTAACAAGAAAATTAGACTGACTTGTACCTATCAAAAACACAACGCTTATAAATACAGATATTAATGCTATGGAAACAAAACCACCCATTACTTTATTCTTCAAGCTAAGATCGTTAATCATTTAATTCCCCTTTTTTATTAATAGAAATGCTATAATAACATGATAGGTATAAGCATATCAAAAAAATATCATTATCAAATAAGAAATTTTCCAGTTGCAAATACCTTCAATGGGTTCCGCCGTTTTTTTTTCTCAATTCTAAAATATAACCTCTAATATAATTAAATATGTTATCTAACATGAAAAAATAAATTGATTATAATATAATTTTTTTGAGCTTTCTTCCGTCGCCATTTCAATGCTTAAGTTCTAATAGTTTCAATAGAATCAAGATTTAAACCATTCAAGCTAACTTTATTAACAATTCGTTTATTCATTATTAATTTTTGCTTTCTTTTTATTGGAAATCCCCAGATCACTTAGTGAATTTAGAGCTCCCCCAATTTTTTATTAGAGGACTATTGTTAGTAATCACTTTTATAAAAATTGGGGGGAGCTTTTCTATTTCCTCAAGTGCTTTTAGTGCCCATTAAAAATATCTGTACTCGTATTTTATTTTTTATTTCTGACCATTACTTTATCTTTAGGAAATTTCTTTCTTATTTGAGCCGGAGATACATCGTATAAACCTGAAGCTACTAAAAATTTTTCTCCATCCATAGTGACCATTTTACAATAGGAGATTTTAGGTGAGCCAGCTTTTTCCCCATTTTTTGGCCAAGTATATGGGACCCAGCCTTCGCCATTTTTATTTACCATTTCATAAAAATCCTTAAATATAACATTGCCAGCAGGATCTCTCATATCAAAAAGTTCTTTGCCTTCTAGTGCAGGTTTTAACGGATGCATAACCATTTTACCCTCAAATGACTGAACCCAAATATAACCCTCTCCCTGGGCAAAAATAAATTTCCCTTTTAGGTCTCTTAGCTCAGCATAAGCAGCCGGGCCCTTTTTCTCCAGTAATTTAACAGCTTCATTAACTTTCTTCTTAACAAGTTCAGGACTTATTACTTCAGCAGCATTACCAATTATAGGTAAAGATACAACAAACATCATAGATATCGTAAATAACATTGAAATAATCAAGCTAGGTTTTTTCATTTTAAATGCTCCTTTTAATGAATTTATTAGTTTAACCTAATAACCGTATAACCTTTAAGTCTAAATCACCTCCAGTAACTAAAGTAAAATACTTATATCTACGTGGTTTTTTACGTATTTTACAATTATATCAATACTAGAATACTATTTCAATTTTTTCAAAATTCACGTTCAGGGGTGCAGATACTTCCCGGAGTTATACGTGGTGTAAACCCGCCTATTTTAGTTTCTTAGCTGAAAAGTATGGGAACTTTTTAATTTTATTAACTGTTTAAATGAATAAGCCATGGACCTTGGTGGAACGTTTACGGTATTGGCTATTTGGACAGGGCGGATTAGAATAGAGATACAAAATTTGCAAGTGCATATGATTGAGTATAATGGAAAAACATTTTAACGAAATATATAGTGAACATAAAGAGTTTATCTGGAATATTACGAGTAAATATTTTCAGAATAAGTGGGATAGAGAAGAAGCTTTTCAAGAAATATTTGTAAAAATTCACCGGTATCTCCCGGCTTATAAAGAAAATGGGCAGAACTATTTAAAAACCTGGCTTTATAAGATAGCTATAACGACGTCCATTAATTTTTTTAAAAAGCAAAAACGGGTACAGATGATAAAAGATGTCATCGGGTTTAATGAGAGATTGTTTTTTCGGGATCAGCAGCCATCGAATGAAACAACGATGAGAGGGAAAGAAGAATCTGTTGATTATCTATTAAAACCGCTTAATGCGAACCAACGAGCTGTGATAGTCCTTCGAGAAATTGAAGGCTTGCCGTACGAAGAGATATCGGAAATTATGAATGTGAATATCGGGACAGTTAAATCGATGTTGAACCGGTCAAAAATAAAGATAAGGGAATATCTGAAGAAGGAAGGGATCTGCAATGGACGAGATTAATATTGATAAGGCGCTTCTTAAAATGAAAGAAACTCACTATCCTGTCGACTATGTGCAGCAATATGAGTCGATTATGGAGCGTGTTGAACAGCAGAAGCGTCCATTAGCATTTTTTTTTCAAAAACCTTTGCTGGCATCGATGTCCATGCTGTTTCTTGCTTTCGGAGTGTTTTTCTATAGTGGAGCGACTAACAAAACTGACTATACGGGTAATTCCTCAAAGATTGATACTTTTATGGCTTCTGTGGCTGTAATTGATAATGATGAAAATCAAACTGAGCAGCAGGACTTTTATTCCAGTTTTCTGGATGGAACTATTGAGTAATTTTGGCTGTTTAATTAATTGAGACCGGTAAAGCGCGCTAAGGTTGGGATGTAAATAATCAGGAGGATAAGAAATGAAAAAAATGTTAGTGGTTATATTCGTGTTGGTAGCTTTTCAGACGGCGTCATATAGTTTTTGGGGAATGAACGATGGAGGCCAAGGAAAAAAAAGAGCAGGTGACGAACAGAATTATCGACCGTTCAAGCATTTGACATCGGAATTAAAACTTACCAAAGATCAGTTAGCTGAGATTGATAAGATTAGCATTAAGTATGAGAAAGAGACTCTCCCTCTACAGATGAAGATAAAGGAACAGCGTATAAATATGCGAGAAGCTTTTCTGGACAAAAATACAAATGCAGCCAGAATTAAAGAGATTGTAAGAGAAACTGGAAAGAACGAAATCCAGATGAAAGAATTGAGAGTTGATAAATTATTCGAAGTCCTAACAGTGCTTAACACGGAACAACGCGAGAAACTTCGCGATTTGAGGATTTTTTCGAATTTTCTTGGTGGAAATGTTTATGATAAGCAGTTCCGGGAAGGAAATAAGAAGGATCGAAAGATGCTACATAGGAAATAGGAATAGTAGATATTAGATTATATGCCAGGAAGGAGGATTGAATTTTCAATCCTCTTTTTTTGTCCCTTGATTATTATCGGAAAATAGGGAAGAATGCGGGTAAATATAAGGAAGGTGTTATGTGCAAAAAACATTGTTTGTTTTGCTGGCTTCTTTGACATTATTTGGTCATCAAGCTTTCGCACTTAGCGCAAAAGAAATAATGGGCAAAGTTGAAGCTAACTGGCGCGGGAAGAGCAGCCATGCGGTGATGACGATGACTATCAGAAAACCTGAATGGACCAGGACCATCAGTATGGAATACTGGAATCAGGGGACAACCCGATCGCTGATAAAAATACTGGCTCCTCCCAAAGATAAAGGAATAGTCTATCTCCGGATTAACAAAGAACTCTGGAACTATCTTCCGAGTATAGAGAGAACTATCAGGATACCTCCCTCGATGATGATGCAATCGTGGATGGGAAGTAATTTTACCAACGATGATCTGGTAAGGGAAAGTAATTTGGAACGTGACTATTCACAGGAGCTCCTGGGGGAAGAAAAAATTGCCGGATACGACTCATATCGAATACAACTTATCCCAAAACCAAATGCTCCTGTCGTCTGGAGCAAAATAATAGCGTGGATAGCGAAAGATACTTTTGTCCCATTACAAGAGGAATTCTACGATGAACGGGGTTCATTGGTTAATACGCTTGTTTTCGAAAATATTAAGAAGATTGATTCCCGGTATTTTCCAAGAAAATGGACGATGAAGGCTACGGGTAAAAATGAAATGACTATTATGGAGATTTCAAAAATTGAGGTTGATATACCTCTTCCCCCGGAATTGTTTTCGCTTAAATCCCTCAAATAAAGAGATAGCATTATCGGTCCTTATTGGTTAGCAACAATTAGCGATGAGAAAACAGAGGTTTCTTATATGCGGCTGCTTTTGAAGTTAGTATGGCGAAATATATGGCGACATCGCAGGCGGTCACTGCTCAACATTCTCGCGATAGTTTTTGGGTTGGGAATGATAATACTGATGGTAGCTATCCAGGATTCTTCTCATCAGCAGATGATCGATTCTACTATTAATCTTGGCACCGGACATATCCAGATACGTGCTTTTGGCCATTATGAAGATCCTGCGGTGGATAAACTCATTAACAATCCAAGCCAGCTCACAGATCAAATTAAGTATATCGATGCAATTAGGAGTATAACTCAACGAGCGGTTGCTTTTGCATTGCTCTCTTCGGGCAGGAGCTCTACGGGAGGGCAGATAATCGGAATTCAGCCGGATAAAGAATTTATTATAATTCCTCGCAGAATTATTTCCGGAAGCTATTTGTCGGACGGAGATACTAATTCTGTTGTGATTGGCGAGCAGTTGGCCAGGAACCTGGGATTAACTCTGGGAAGGGAATTAATAATACTGACTCAGGATTATTATGGCTCGGTTAGCGCTGCAAAATCAATTGTTAAGGGAATATACCGGACTGGTATCCCGGAACTGGATGCTTTTCAGGTTTATATGCCCCTTGTTGCAGCTCAGAAGCTTCTGGCGATTGAAGGTGTTCACGAGATTGTTGTGAAGCTTGGTTCTCCTGATAACGTTGAAACTGTAAAAAACGAAGTGATAAACAGGATTCATAACAATAAACTGGAAGTTATGACCTGGCGGGAACTCCTGAAGAGTTTGATCCAGGCAATCAATATAGATAACGCCGGAGGGTATCTTTTTCTGGCTATCCTTTTAATTATTGTTGCCGGAAGTCTGCTGAACGAAATCCTGATGAGTACTCTGGAGCGAACGAGGGAGATCGGAATTCTTAGGGCTGTTGGTACTTCTCCAGCTCAAATACGGCTTATGATTATCCTCGAATCGGGATTGCTTGGCATTCTCGGTATGGTGGGCGGAGTTGTTCTGGGTGTAGCCCTGTCCTGGTATTTTTCGGTCTTTCCCATACATATTTCCGGATTGGAAGAAGCTTTTGAAGAATATGGACTAAGTCCATATATTACCACCAAATTGACCATGATTAATATTGTCCTTTCTTCCGGATTCATTCTGATAGTGTCGCTCATAGCAGGAATTATACCGGCGTATCGGGTAAGTAGATTATCGATTGTTAAGGCGTTAAGATTTGCTTAAAAGTAATTGCTGCATTGCAGGGGGGACTCTTGTTCTTTTGTCCTTTTTTCGAAAGCAGGACTGGGAAGTAAACCCGGATAGGTGAATGAAAATGATAGTGCTCCTTACAATTGCTTTGCGTAATCTCTGGCGCAGGAAAGTGCGAACCCTTATTGTAATTTCCACAATAACTATCGGATTATGGGGACTCATTGTTATTTTTTCTCTCAGTAGAGGAATTATTGAGCAGATGGTCGAGAACGCGATTTTTCTCGATGTGGGGCAGATATCCATTCAGCATAACAAGTTTCTTACTCAGAAATTATTAGAATTTCATTTGCCTGATAGCATCTATGGGGTAGTTAATAAAATTAGGCAGTTAGGGAATGTAAAAGCTGTGTCCATGAGACTCCAGGTGCAGGGATTGGTATCTTCCACCGTTTCCTCTGCCGGGATTGTTCTTTCCGGGATTGATCCTGGCCGGGAAAAGCAGGTTACAATTGTTTCGAATTATATTCAGTCGGGGCAATATTTACAGGAAAAAGATCAGAATAAAATATTGTTAAGTCAAAAATTAGCAGAAAAACTAGGTGTTACACTAGGGGATAAAGTTGTTTTCATGGCTCAGGGAGCAAATGGCGATATTGTTGGTTCGGCTTACCGTATCGGCGGCATTTATTCTACTGATATGCCTGAATTCGATCAGGGCAACGCTTTTGTTCTCCTTAAACCGTTACAAGAATTATTGCAAACACGTACGATAACCGAAGTAGCTATTGTTCTTCATGATGAAGCTCAACTCTCAACGACGAAACGCAAGATAGCTGAGCTAGTCCCCAAAACCGAGCTGGTCAGGGTCTATGATTGGAAGGAGAGGTTCCCGATACTTGTTCGCTATCAGGAGATATTCGCAGCTTCTATGTGGATTTATTATATTATTATTTTTCTGGCGGTAGCTATGGCGATTTTAAATATCTTTTTTGCCGTAGTCTACGAACGGATACGAGAATATGGAATATTGAAATCAATTGGTACAAGTGAAGGGTTTATTTTTTTTCTTATTATTACGGAAGCAGCTTTTATTGGAATCTTTAGCCTTATATCCGGGATTGCCATTGCTTATTTGACGATACGGGTGCTTATGTATAGCGGGATTGACCTGTCTGTATTCTCCGGTGGGCTGAAGGAGTTCGGGCTGCCGGTAAAAATCTACCCGAAATTGGGTGTTCTGGACTTTTTTGTTCCTGTGGTTGTAACAATGGTGACGTGTATTCTGTCTGCGGTTTATCCTGCTTGGAGAGCTTCTCGCTTAAAACCGGCAGAAGCTATGCGGTTTATATGAGTTGTAACGGATATACAGGTAAATGAAGAGGTTGATTGATTTATGAAAGGGGAAAGATATATGGCGCTAGTAGAGGTTGCCGAGCTTACCAAAATATATACTGAGACCCATGTTCCGACAACAGCGCTTAAGAATGTTTCCGTTACTGTTCATCAAGGGGAGTTCGCAGCCCTCGTAGGACCGTCAGGATCAGGGAAAACGACACTTCTTAACCTTATCGGAGGACTCGATACCCCGACTGGCGGAAGCGTCTTTCTCGATAATATAAACTTGTCAGGGTTGAAAGAGAAATTTTTAGCTCGTTTTCGATTGATGCATGTCGGATTTGTTTTCCAGTCATATAACTTGATCCCTGTGCTTACTGCACTTGAGAATGTGGAGTATGTGATGCTGCTTCAGGGAATAAGCGGAAGCGTTAGAAGGCAAAGGGCACAGCAAATATTAGAGGAAGTCGGTATCGGCGATTTCAGTGACCGCAGACCTGCTGATATGAGTGGCGGACAGCAGCAACGGGTTGCTATTGCCAGAGCTATCGTCTCAGAGCCGAAGCTTGTTCTTGCAGATGAGCCTACAGCTAATCTTGATTCAGTGACGGGAAGGCAATTACTAGAACTGATGAGGAATATGAACCGGAAGAAAAATATTACATTTATTTTTTCTACGCATGATCCTATGGTTATGGATTATGCCCGGAGAATAATCATGCTTAAAGATGGCATAATCGTGAAAGATGAGGTTAAGTCTTGAAAGTATTTTGCTTGGTTTGGTTGGTTGTTTTCCTGTTCATCCCGCTGTCCTCTGAAGCTCTGGCTCTGGGAGGGTACAATAAAACGATTTTTTCCCTGTTCCCTAACCCTAGAGCAAAAAGTTATTATATTGCTCTTAATCGGCAACGATTTGATATTAAAGAAAGTATTAATCCATATCTTTCAGCTGAAGTTATTGTCGATAATGAAGCTGTGATCGGGCCATTTCTGAGGAAAAAGGAATTCGATGCCTTTAAGAAAACCCGGTTAGCTGCTCCTGTTAATAATGCTATAACGGTAGTGGACAGTAGCCTTGTTTTTGACCGGCTGGTGTTCCATCGGTTTTCTGCTATGGTAGCCAACGATCCTTATGTTGTTACTCTCGGGCATCAGCGGGTAGCCTTGGGACGGGGAACCTTTTATAGTCCTACGGATTATTTTAACCCGGCAAACCCTTTGTCTATCGAAAATGAGCGTGCGGGATTTCAAGGTATTAATTTTCTTGGTTATAATAATGAATTTTCTTTTTTTCAGATCATCGGGTCTTTGGACCGGGATTGGAAATTAAACAGATATGCCTTGAAATACCAGGCGAATGTAAAGGCTATTGATGTCGCTTTTATGGTGGGCAAGAATGCCAGCAGCGCAATTATTGGCGGGGATAGTGCGATTAATCTTTATGATGGGGTGATGAGGATTGAATCCCTGATATATTTGACGGACCCGAATGTTGATTTAATTATCAATTACGATCGCTCTTTCGGTGAAGGCTGGTATGGGCTGGTTGAATATATTTACCATAGCGGAGGAGAATCTGATCGAAAGAGGGTAGTTGGTGGTATTGTCCAGCCAGTGCTCCCTGCCAGGGTGAGATCGAGCACGGTGGGCCTCTGGCAACCGCTTGCACGATATTACCTTGGAACCTCGATCAGTAAACAAATAACTCCTTTAATGGGAATATCTTTTAGTCTGCTGACAAGTCTGGTTGATAATAGTATGTTTGTTAATGCAAACATTCTTAATAATCTGGCAGCTAACTGGGATTTGCAAGCCGGAGGAACCGTGTCTATCGGGGACAGAACTACTGAGTTCGGCCAATATTCCGGTTTCTACTTTTCTTCTTTGCAGTTTTCTTTTTAATTATCTTATATTGAGGCAAGTTCGCGAACAATATTCGATGCTGATAAGCGATCCCCGGTGCAGCCTATTCAGACTTTTTGCTGTATATTAATAAGTTGCCTGTGGGGAGTTTGTTTGTTTTTACGGGTCATCAATCTTGTTAAGAAAAAAGGGTATTATTTAATAATGAAGGCTGTTGGTAAAAATCTTTCTCCATATTTACTGCAGGGGGTATTCATCATATGTCCCTCATAATACATGACCGTCGATGAGCCGCCATCCAGATTAGCTGCATTATAAGCTCCGTGTTTCAGGAGAATATCCTGTACGGTCCTTAGCGTTGCCCCAAGGCTAGATACTTGCCTTCCGTCAATTACGAGGAAGAGTACGCTACCGTTTTTAGTTTGCCCGATGGCTGTCCGGGGTTGTAGCCCGTAAGCTCCGTTGCCAGGCTTGATCTGTTCTTGCCCATTCACGATCAGGAAGGGTGAAAAGGACACCGCGTCTCTTAAATTAAGATTGGCTATCTCATCTCTTTTGTATCTTCCCAATACCAGGATGTTGTCATAATTGAACCCTATAATATCAAAACTTGAGGCCCGGCTTTTGAATACTACCTGTCCGTCCTTGATGACAATTCCGATAGGCAGACCGCCTTTCCCCCGCCCTTGCGGGTCTCTGAATCCACTGGCATTTATTCCTCCAATTGCGTTTTCGCTAGCTATCAGATTGCTTAGTTTTTCGCCGGTTTTTAAAATGTTTTTTGAAACTGCCAACTTTATCCTTGAAGGGTCATGGATTATCAAGAGCTTTCCTTTGTAAGTTTTTTCTGTGATATCTATAAGCTCTATATCCATTTTCGTTTCCGAATCAAAGCTAATGTTCGAGGCATCTGTCTTTTCAATTGGTACTATAATATTTTTTTGCCTGATCCTGTCGATTTCGGTTTTGTCTATGAACATGGTTGCCAGGTATTGATGGTTCAAGGTTGTCATAGCGGTCTCTACATAGAGCTCCCTGAGCTCTCTAAAAAAATCCATATCGCTGTTAATTGCAAAAGCAGCAAAAAAGAGAAGAAGGACTGTTAATGATGATATGAAAATCGCGAGAATTTTAATGAACTTAGAAATCATACAATAAATCCCAAAAACAAATAGGTTTGAAAGCTAAAAAATTGCATATATTATAACACATGTTTCATTTTACCCGAAAAATTAATTTTGGAATTGTAAATAGTTTTTGAGCTATTCTCTTAAATAGAAATATGAGGTGGCGTGTAGCCACCTCATAGCTAATGGTTTATACGTTTGGGAGTTTGTTTAGTGCGTTCTGTATTGCCTGTTCCGGATGTTCATGGTCAACAAGGTTCCTTGCGAGATAGTCGGCGTAGGCCGGTAAATCAAAATGTCCGTGGCCTGAAGCGCAGAAGAGAATCACTTGTTCTTTTCCCTCCTCTTTAGCTTTGAGCGCTTCATCGATAACTGCTTTGATGGGATGTTTATAAGTATAGAAAATTACATACTAAGATTGAATGCTTTTAATGCAAGGGACTACCTTCTTGCTTGCTTATTTGGTACGTAACGTATAGACTTATATTACAAAAATTAACCATAGGTGAATGAGACAACATGCCGATAATCGAGCCGGTAATCAGACCACCGGCGGAAGCTAATAGTTTTTTGCTGCAAGTGACTACGTCCTGTTCCGCCAATTCATGCTCGTTTTGCGGCGCCTATCGCAATAAACCATTTACAGTCAAGCCGATGAACGAAATAATGGACGATATTTGTCGAGAATCCGGGTATGATCCTGATATACGAAAAGTTTTTCTCCTGGATGGTGACGCATTGGTCGTTAATAACAGTAAATTACTCCCGATTCTTAGTGCAGTGCGGGCGGCATTCCCTAAACTTACTCGTATTTCAAGCTACGCAAACGGCTACAATATCAGCTCCCGAACAGATGAAGAACTCCAAACCCTCTATGACCATAAATTGCGCCTGATCTATATTGGTCTTGAGAGCGGGAATCAAGAGATCTTGAGTATGTGTAATAAACGATCAACGGTAGCAGAAATGATTACAGCCGTGAACCGGGCAGCACAAGCTCACATCAAATCATCAGTGATTGTCCTCCTTGGCTTGGGAGGGAAACGCTATTCTCGACAGCATGTTATTGACACCGCAAAGGCAGTCAACAAAATGCAGCCACGATATTTGAACTTCTTGTCACTTATGCTGGTTCCAGGGACCAGATTGTTTGATCAGGCGAAAAAAGGCTATTTTGAACTGTTAAACTCAAAAGAGTTGCTGGAAGAGACCTACGGGATGGTTGAACTGCTTGAACTGGAACAGACTATTTTCCGTTGTAATCACGCCTCGAATTATGTGCCTCTGGAAGGCCGGTTCCCACAAGATAAAGAAAAGCTCCTCGCCGCTATCAAAGCCGCAATTGATGGCGTGACAAGGTTAAAACCTGAGTTTTTTAGAGGTTTATAGTATCGGCAGTTTTTCTTTTTGCAACTATTCCCTATTATCCATGATAATTATTGTTTTGAAAAATTATAGCTGCACTATCATACAAGCGCAGGCCAGTTCCTATAACGATAGATTGCTTTTTTGGTAAAAACGAGAAGGAAGTTAGTCGTTTTATGGTTATCATTGCTAGACATTATCCTAATATCTGATTATATTGGTTATATAAATTATGCTTTTGTAAATATATATAATATTATAAGTTTATGAAACAGTATCTATGGGTATGTGGGCTGGGAATTCGGGGAAGTATTATACGATAAATTCTTGTGGCGTACCGTTGACGTACATAGACGCTAAGAAATTGCACAAAGCAGGCTGCAAGTAGCTTGCTATAACGAGGGAGGAAGTCCAGTGGCGAATATTATTTCAAAAAATCCGATTTCTATAATAATTGATTATTTTAAAAAACCGGATAATCACTTGGCTGAGGAGAAAGGCAATCTTGATACGAAGCATGTTTCCGGGGGAGAAAAAGGTGAGTTGGCGGCAGCTAACGCGATAGCGGCAGCGGGAAAACTTGATGAAAACAATCCTGGTAATAATAAAGGCGCCGAAGCGTTTTTAAAAAAAATGCTTGATAATAATAACTATAAAATAGTAAAGAATTTTTATAAAGAGAGCTTATTTCTACAGGATGATCAAGTTTCGATGAAAGATCTCGACAGTTTCAGCCAGGTGAAAGAAGCTTTACCAAGTAAAGCTGCATTAGAAATAATAATAGAATATTTTAAGAATAAAGAAAACCATAAAAAAGGAATGATTTTTTCCGGATACGATGAAATATCTAAAGAAGAATTGCGGTCGGCTAAAGGAAAACTAGGTGAGGACGCTGACAAATTTATCGATTCGTTGGTTGAAGGCGACAACTACGAATACCTCAAAAACTTGCGACGTGGCGATGGCTGGTTAATTTTTAATAATAGCCAAATAACTCTCGGGGACTTGTACGATTTATCCGCTATCCTCCCTGATGATCCTGAGCCTGTCAAGAATAACTCTGATTCTAGGTTTTTTGCAGATAGATATGATCAGTTGATCGATAAAAATCAATATTTAATTATAGTTGACGGCAAAGGATTTATTCAAGATCCCAGCCAATCAGGGAAGATAGTTTCTGAAGGACAATCTTATTGGCAGCTTATTAACGCAAAGATGGCCGAGGTAGATCCTAATCAGGCAAGGAAATATCAGGAAAATTTTGATAAGCTTCTCGAAGGTACCAAATATATGGCAGTACTGGCTGTTGAGTCTGGGAATACTGGTGTATTCCCGGCGTGGAAAGTTAAGCTTGAATCAGGAAAAATTGTATTAGATACGGATGAGTATGGAAAAACAGCTAATTCTGCTTCAGATGCTGATATGGATCTGATCCGCTCGCTTATTAATGCACAAAAACTAGTTGATGCTAATGTTTGGGTTGATAAGGGATACGGAGCTTATGCCAAAGAGTTAATTGATAGCGCTACTTTTGGCAATGCAGCATTGTTCCGGGATGAACAGGGTGTTCGCGTCCAGCGGCCTTCAGAAGATTGGGATGCTTTTCATTTTACGGATTATCTTAGTCCGGCTACCTGTCTTGATATTGCCGGTTTTGCAAAGAAGAGTAAGATGGGAGAAGACTATGCGAATTACTGGACAAAAGCTGCCAATGACAGTTTGAAACTTTATCAAGAAGCTTTTGCTGATACTGGTGAATTCCCTGCTAATATCGAATTTAATGTAACAAATGAATCAACTGTTGAGGCAAAGCCTATTAACAATTCAAAGCAGGAATACGATGGTATTCGCAGTCCTTGGCGTATAGCTGATTATATAATGAGTAATAAAATTGATAATACCGACGTAATTAATTTCGCTAAAAAAGTTTTAGCGAAAGGGGCTAATGTCCGATATACAAAAGTAGGCCTTGATGCGGCAATGTATTTGCCGCTGGCTGCGGCTGTAGACAATAAAGGCGAAATACAACGGCTTTTTGCTGCTCTTAAAAATAATGCTATCGGGTTTTCTAATTATTATGAGCAGACGCTTATTCTGTTAAGCTTGTTAACAACGAGTTCCCATAGCGAGCTTGACTTGTCACAAGCAGTTTTCGCAACTACTGATAATTCGCCGATAGCCAAACCTAAGTCGATAACTGAGTCAAAAAAAAAGGATACGCCGTCCACGTCATCCGTCACTAATAATTCAACTGGGAGTGCCAATTTGGACTCTCGGACAGTAAAGTGGATTGATCGCGGCTGGAAAGGTAATCCTAAAAACGAATTCAGCTTTACCGTCAATGATAGCTTTATTAAGATGGAAGGCAGAGTTGTCTCTGGGTATTATCTGGGTGGTAACGGATTCGACCTGAAGTTGCCTTCGATTAATAATAAAATATATTTTGATGCTATTACGAATAATAAAGATGCTTGCCGGTTGCAACTAAGGATCAAAATTAACGAAATTGAATATGGTTACGATATTAATCTGGCAAAGGGAGTAAATCCTAAAGCAGTTGTTCCTATAAGTGATTTTAAAAAAGTGAAAAATGGCTGGGATATGAATGGTCAACCTAAAATAACCTATGAGGATATTGGAAAAGTAAATAAATTACAATTTGAAATCGGTATTACCAGCGCAGCTGAAACAGGGGAGTATCAGGTTGATATCCCTCATTTTAAAATTATATAAAGAAATCTGAGTTGGATGAGCCCCGGAAATTCTGGGATTTTTTCAGATAGCTTCATTTCAATCCGTGAAACTGGTATAATACCATATTATGCCGGAATTGCCTGAAGTCGAAACTATTACAAATGACCTTGCATCTTTAATAAAGGGAGACACTTTTCTCAAAGTAACCGTAGCGGATCCCTTTGTGTTGCGCGATATTTCTGACAGTGACTTCGTGCGGCTGCTTACCAATAAAACGATTGTCAATGTGAAACGCCTAGGCAAAATGATTGATATTGTCCTGAGTGATAATTACCACCTTCTTGTGCATTTGAAAATGACCGGGAAATTCTATTTTTTTATTGATAAAGATAATAAAGCCGGAAACGAAGCAGCGCTTGATCAACTGACTCGGCACACTCATATTGTCTTTATCATGAAAAATTCTGGGATTCTTGCTTACTCCGATGTAAGAAAATTCAGTGTTGTCTATGTGAAGAAAGATGATCAATTGAATACAATTCCCTATATCGCGGAGCTGGGGGTAGATCCTCTAGGTAAAGATTACTCGTTTTCTAAGTTTACACAGCTTTTGGCAAAGGCCAAAAAACGTAATATAAAATCTTTTTTGCTGGATCAGCATTTTATTGCGGGGATAGGTAATATTTATGCTTCCGAAATTCTTTTTGAAACAGGTGTTTCGCCCCTTCGGACAATAAATACACTTTCTTCAAAAAACATAGAAGATCTTTTTTGTATGATTCCTGATGTTTTGGCTCGCGCTGTGAAGGCGAGGGGGACGACCTTTTCTGATTACCGGGATGTTTCCGGCGATAAAGGCAGTTTTCAGTCGAAACTGAATGTTTATGGACGGCAAGCGCAAAAGTGCCTAAAATGCGGACGCGAAATAATCATAGTAAGGCAGAATAATCGTTCGACTTTTTATTGTGGTTTCTGCCAGAAATAGAAAGATAGTATTAGGTGATCGTAAAATGTCAGCTTTTTTTAATAAAGAAGAGAATAGATTGGTTGTATTGCCTGTTTTTAACGAAGAGGAAACAATCCTTTCTGTTTTGCAAGAGATTAGAAGATATTATCATGGAGATATCCTTGTTATTGATGATGGTTCGACGGATCGGTCACGGGAATTAGTCCGGATGTGTCCTATTGCTGACTTATTTGTCATTTCCCATACAACAAACCGGGGATATGGCCAGTCATTGATTGACGGATTCCAATTTGCTACCGAAAAGGGATATGATAGCCTTGTGACTATAGATTGTGACTGGCAACATGAACCTAAGCTTATTCCGGATTTTTTTGAGCAGCTTGATGGATATGATATTGTTTCCGGTAGCCGGTATCTGGCAGAGTATGATACTAATGATGCCCCCCCCGAAGATAGGTATATTATTAATAAAACTGTGACCGAACTGCTTTTCCGGATTGGTTCATATGCTCTTACCGATGCTTTTTGCGGGTTCAAGGCTTATAACGTAGATTCATTAAGACGGCTTATTCTTACGGAAACAGGATATGGATTCCCTTTACAATTTTGGATCCAAGCGTATAATTCCGGACTGACAGTCAAAGAAATACCGGTAGCAAGAATATATATTCACCTTAACAGGTCTTTTGGTGAACTACTCGATGACGCAGGCAGCAGATTACAGTATTACAAACAAGTGATTCATGAGGAGGTTGCAAAGTGGAAATAGATGTGATGGTAATGGGAGCTCATCCTGATGACATTGAGATTGGGATGGGAGGAACAATCCTGGCACTCAATGCCGCTGGGTATAACGTAATCCTTGTTGATCTCTCCGACGGCGAACCGACGCCGGCTGGAACCCATGATATCAGAATGAAAGAGGCTGCAAAAGCTGCACAAATGATGCATGTAGAGAAACGGGTTACCTTAGATATGGTTAATCGTGAAATTATGGATACTGTAGAGAATCGGAAAAAGTTGGCTACGGTCATGAGAGAATATAAACCAAAAATCATTTTTGCACCGTATTGGGAAGATGGTCATCCAGATCATATTCAGGCTTCCAGGCTCGCGCAAGCTTCCCGGTTCTATGCCAAATTTGTTAAAACGGAGATGCCGTTTACCCCGCATTATCCGGGAAAACTTTTTTATTTCTTTTCTTCTCATCTGCGAATTAAAATGCAACCCTCTTTTGTTTTTGATATTTCAGATTATATTGATAAAAAGATAGAAGTGCTGGCCTCATATGAATCTCAGTTTGTCAGTAACCAGAGAAACCTTGCAGTCGCTGATCATGTCCGTCAGGAAAACGGTTATTGGGGACGTCAGATCGGCAGGAAATATGGAGAGCCGTTTGTTTGTCAGGAGAATATTGCGCTTTCTTCCGCCAGGAGCCTTTTTGATGCATGATAACTGTTTTCGTACAGTCTGTGATCCTGATATAGGTACCTGGGACCAGTTGGTAATAACTAACCGGGAAGCAATGTCCGGGTTTGTGTCCATCTTAACCGCTAGCCAGAAACAATCGTTGCGTCAAAAGTTAATAACAACAGCTTATGACTATACCAGGCATCTTAGTACCTTAGTCCGGGATGTTGATGATAAGGATATTTTATCTGAAAAAGATATAACCGGCGGTATTGATACGGTTCCCATAATAATGACCGGACACCAGCCAGTGATTTATCATTGCGGTATCCTCTATAAGAATACGATTTTGGAACAATATAGCAAAGCACGGCAAGCTTACGGCATTAATGTTATTATTGATACCGATGCAGGTGATGGCGGTAAATTCGGTTACCCTTTTCGATCGAATACTCATCTGACGGTAGAAGAGAGTTCAATTGCGACTCATCCTGGAAGGCTGCTTATGTTCCAGCATCTCTTTGATAGAGACACGCTTATCAAGGTGTTTTCTGCAATAAACGGATCTCTTGCTGAATTGGGGCTTGTTCGGGAAAGAAGCCGGCTTCAAGAAATCGAAGCTGTTATTACCTCGTTAGCCGGCGTAGCTGTTCCAGAGGCGAACACGCTGGTCCGGAGATATTGTGAAGGAGCTCCTCACTACTACGACATCCCTTTATCTTCGATACTCAAGTTTCCCGAATGCCAATTATTTTTTTCACATATAATAGAAGATGCAGAAAAATTTGTTCCTTTATTTAACTCATGTTTGGAGAAATACCGGAGAGAACATCATATCGGAAACTGTATTAATCCCTTTCCAAACCTTTGCTATTCTCAGGATCTGTTTGAATTGCCGTTCTGGGCCGTTAATAAAAAAAGCAAACAACGAAAACCGCTGTATATAAGAAAGCTTGGTCAATTGATTAATCTTTATTCCGGTGACGAGCTCATCGCGCAGGTTGATAACGCGCAGTATTATGCCCAGGCTATCCCCGAACATTATTTCATAGCTCCACGTGCTGTTGTTACGACGCTATTGTTACGAATGTTTTGCAGTGATCTTTTTATTCATGGACTAGGCGGGGCAGAATATGATAAGTTCACAGATTGTTTTTCACGAAGGTATTTTGATATTACTCCGCCCCTGTTTGTGAAAGCCAGCGCTGATTGCTACATTTTTCGCAAAGAAGTCGATATGTGTGAAGAGAAGAAAGCATTTTTGCATAGGTTGAGGGAGTACTATTATCATACCGAGCGTTATTTGGATTCAGGAGTTTTTGGTATGGAAAATGATGAGAAATTGCGTGCTTTGCTTTCTAAAAAGAAAGGGTATATTTCTACGCTCCAATTGGGGACATTAACAAAAAAAGAGCGTGCCGGGCTTGCGAAAGGGATTCATGCGGTTGATAACGAAATGAAATCAATTATTGATAAGAGCTTTACCGAAAAACAGCAGGCTTATGAACAAAGTATTGAGGAAAGCTCAATCGATACCTATTTTTTTAGGAAGTTTCCCTATTTTATTTTTCAATAAAATGTATATTTTCCTTAAGTATCTTTATTCGTAAAGCTTCATACCGTTGTGTTGGGGTAAATGGCGTCAGGCTTTCTCTTCTGTCGTAGCCCCAGGCTGTGGTACTTGTAACAATAATTGGTACGGACTGTACTCGTTTATAGCGATTATTATGAATAAGCTTCATTAGCCAGTCCAGGTCTTTGATAAAATTATCCGGTTTGTCCACTTCGTAAACTGAAATAACTTTCGGGTCAATTCCAAGGTTTTTGGCAAGAGATCCAGCTATATACCACTCTAAAAAATCTTCCGCATTTTTGGCGAAATAGAATGTAAGCTTTTCAATGATTGCATCGTGATAAACCCATTTAAAGGGGTCTATCTGTGTGTGTTTCAGCTCGGCTGAAGGTTGTATTTTATCACTGCCAAATTGGCCGTATTGGTCGGGGATCAGCTTCTCAGGAATAACTTCTTTTCCTAACAGTTGATTAATGTGTAATGCAAGTTCAAATACTTCTGTCTTGAGCAGGTCTCCCAAGGGAGCTATCGCGCCTCGTCCGTCGCCGTCAAGAGTATAGTAGCCGGTTGAGATTTCGACTTTGTTTCCGTTACAGGTGTATATCCCGTCATATTTGGCTGAGAGATCAGAAAGTATCTGATTTCTTATTTTGGATTGCATATTTTCTTCATTTAACGTTGATAACATTTTGCCGGTTCTGTCCAGATCTGTTTTGTTGAGCATTTTTATTTTTAAGTTAACCAACTCATCGATTGGGATGACCTGATAATTAATGCCGAGCTTTTTGGCTGTATGGGCTGCTGCAGTTTTGGTCTCTGAAGAATTATATTTTGTTGGCATATTTACAGCCATAACTTTATCTTTGCCAAAGGCGATAACAGCTAATGCAGCTGAAACCGCACTATCAATGCCACCACTTAAACCGATAATAGTAGTCGGATCACTTTTTGCCCCCATATTGTCTTTTATGTGCCTGAATCCTTCGATAAGGGCATCGAACTTTTGAGCGATTTTCGGTTTCTCGGTCCTTGTAACCGCTGTTTTTTTCTGAATGTCTTGAATGGCTGTCACGAAAAGCTCTTCCTGGTAAGGCGCTCTGCTTAAAATGACAGGATCTCCTTGCTGGTTATAGATTGTTGTTCCACCATCGAAGGTTATGATGTTTTTCCCATTATTCTGTGCCCCAGTGCAGTTAACATAGAAAAAAGGAACTTTATGATTATTAAGACTATCCTGAAGGTGCTTTACTCTTTTGTCCCGCGCATTATTTTTCCCGAAGGTCCATGGTGAGGAGGATAGGTTGAAGATTGCCCGCGCGCCGTTTTCGATGAGTATTTTTGTCGGATTAATAGTTTGGTTGTTTTTTCTGTATTCCCGACACCACATATCTTCACAGAGAATAAACCCTATCGGTATTTTGTTGCCATTGAAACTGATTAAAAATGGTTGAATGAGTGACTCGACAGCAGTCCCAGAATCCTGGGCAACTCCGAGTAAGCTATGGAAGTAACGTTTGTCATCAAAAAACCGGTAATTAGGGAGGAGCGTTTTGATCGTGATTCCCGGTGGCAGTATAGGTTTCCGGGTGTTTTGGGTGAGCGGTTCGTTTTGCCGGGGAACCGGGTTGCCGTTTTGATAAACGTAGACTGCATTATATCTTCTTGCTCTTCCATCCTCATCCGGATGATATCCGTCAGGATCGCCGATTCTTTCATTTATTTTATCATCAAGAAAAATATTGCCGAAAGCTATTGCGATCCCACTCTCGCTTTCCTTGCGAATTAACTCATTATATTTCATCAAGTCCGCGCATACATCGTCCCTGAGCCAGTCATCTCCAAGCATGTATCCGCCTATTGCCATCTCGGGGAAAACAATGAGGTCGACTTCTTGTTCTTTTGCTTGTCTGACCATCTCGAGTATTCTCGTGATATTTTTTTCTGCATTATTAGGAATAATTTTTATTTGCCCGAGAGCGATCTTCATATTTTGACAATCAGTGACAATGCTCATTATAGTTTTTCTTTAGTTTTATTTGGATATTTTACTAGGAATAATATCATATTTTAGACGCAAGGGCATCAATTTTAATCAGCACACCCCAACTCCTAAACAGAGAACTATATCAACTCAAAAAAACATTGTAGTGATATTGAAAAATAGAGTCAAACAAGGATCACCTAATTGGTGAGAAAAT
>QKMY01000061.1 GCA_003242895.1 Candidatus Margulisiibacteriota bacterium | reverse complement strand
ATATTTTCTCACCAATTAGGTGATCCTTGTTTGACTCTATTTTTCAATATCACTACAATGTTTTTTTGAGTTGATATAGTTCTCTGTTTAGGAGTTGGGGATATCGGAATATATATCGGAATAAAGGTCATATATTCTTGGAAAAACATTTGAAAATTTGAGAGATTTTTAAAAACTCATGTCGATACATTTATAAGATGCAGCTAAAGTTTTAATTCCTCAAGATTCAAACAAAAACTAATAGCAAGCAATAGAACCTTCACAGGAGAAAACAATGCTGAGAAAAATTATAGGAACAGCCTCAATTCCGGTTTATCAGGACCAGTCATCCGGGATTCTCGGCAGGATCAAATCCAACGCAAAAATAAAAACAGCGGTTGGAAAAAGGATAGCTAAAAAAACCGAGATTATTGTCGCGCTTGGGGACATTACCAAACTAGATAATGTAGATGCCTGGGTAGTCCCTCATCTTAAAGATGAAGCTTCCAGAGGAGGGGTCGCCGGATCAATTATCACGGCAAGAAAAAATTATTGGGACCAGCTAGCAATCAGAAAAACCTGGGAACAGATCAACACTGAGATTGCTGGCAAAGATTATGGCGATGCCTTCTTAACCGCTGCTCCCTGGGATAAGGGGCGTATAGAGGAAGATCTATTTGCCAGAGATGGCCTGACAGTAAAGGATTCAAAAAAAATCAGAGAAATTCTTGTTAAGAACAATATTCTCCTAACTGGCCAGCGATATTATCTAACAAATATTGTTTATAATGACCTATCAGTTAATCTTGGGCTCAATTCCGGTAAATTTACAGCGCATGACCCTTTCATAAGAAAAACCTTAGAACTGTTATCTCAAAAAGGTATAAGCCGGGTTAGCGATGACAGCTTTGTAAATGATACTATCTCTCTTGAGGATTCCATACAAATCAGGGAGGTCCTGGCAAATACCGGACTATTAAGTTCACAGAAAAATTATTATCTTAGTCCGATAAACTACCATGACAATCAACTCGATCTTGGGCTCGATTCAACGAAATATTCGAAACATACAGACCTTGTACACAAGATACTCAGAGAGAGAAAAGGTCAGCCAGTTGCTTTTGTAAATATTGTAAGTGCTTTGCCGGAAAGTGATGCTTACGCAGTAACAGAAAAAGCAGCGTATAATGCTTTGCTGCAAGCTGATGCTGCCGGGCTGAAATCAATTGCGTTCCCAGCGCTAAACACAGGGCTATTAAGTGACCTGACGCCCAGGGAATCAGCAAAAGCGTTATATTCTGCAATAAATCGTTTTCTTAAAGAAAAAGGCGACGACAAAAGTTTAAATACTTTTGTGGTCGTGATCAATCAGGCTATTGCTCACGGCAAGGCTATCGATGCGCCTGAAGGAGTAAGTACTAAAGCATACGGCGAACAATCCTATCTTACTTTCATTGAAGAATTGAGTAAAAAGTTTACCCCGCATACTGAAACAGATTTCAATCCGGAGTATACGGTTGCCCGAAGGGTCCTGGTTGATGCAATAGAACAAATTACCGGAAAAGAATCCGATAAAGATACAAGGTCCAAGCTATTAGAGTTCATTGTAGAAAAATCAGGCAATCCCAAAATGGCCTTGAATAAAGAGCTCCTTCATGAAGTATTAGAGGCTTTTGGTTACAGCATATCTCAGGAAAAGCTTACTCGTTTAATCGAAGTCTCATGCAAATTAAACATTGAAGAACTCGAAAAAAAAATAAAAGAACTGGAAGATACTTACCAGAAACAGAAGACAGCACTTGCCCATATGGCCGATATGATGGAAGTATCCACGGATGCGCCGCAGTTTGCAGCTATCAATGAAAAACTTGACCAATTAACCACCTTTAAAGCAAAATGCACCCATCTTAAAAAAGGTTTCGATACCATGTTTGGCACAATTGGTGATCCTGAAATAATCACCAGACTAAAACAGCAACTATCCGAAATGGACACGGAATTAGCAGATACAAAACATCAGATGAATAAACTACGACGCGACAACTACCAATTGCAGAGCAAAAATGAAAGCTTAGTTCAGGATAAAAAACAACTGGAGTTGGAAGCAGCCCGGCTTAAAAGCGTGCAGAGATCATCATATAGTCCAGTTTACTCCGGTCGAAGTTCAGGCTATGGAAGTAACGAATAGTTCCGTATCTTGCATTAAAAATGTTAGTATACTCTTATTATGAATATTCTTTTTATTAATCCCCCGAATGTACCCTTTTCGGATAAAAATATACTTATCGAGCCCATTGATATCATCTCTCTGGCAACCTATATCGCCACTTTCGGTCATAAGGTATCAATAATTGATATGGATACGGAACAATTACAAGCCGATGATCTGGAACACGTATTTGATAATAAAAAGCCGGAGGTTATCGTCCTTACCCTTGACTACCATATCCCGCTTCACACAACAGGAACCCTAATCGAAATTAACCTGATTATCAATATCGCTGCACAACACAATATCAAAACGGTTCTTGGCGGGAAAACAGCAACCTATTTTCCAGAACTGGTATTCGAGCAATGTAACCTTTTAGACATAATAATAACGTTCCACATGGAAACCGCTTTATCACAATTACTAAAGGAAAAAACCTGGGATACACCGGTTTTATCAACGATCAACGGTATTATTTTTCGCAGTGCCAATAAAATCATCAAAAACGGCCTGCAAGAATATACTGACATTAACGATCTCCCTATGCCAGACAGGAGACTGATTGACATTGACCACTATATTGAAGTTCGCAGTATCTTGAGCAGCCGCGGTTGTAACGGAAGTTGTTCTTACTGCCCTACCCCTTCGTTCTGGGGTAACTGGCAGGGTAAATCTGCTACTCTTGTTGCAGACGAAATTGAATATTTAGTTAAAACTACCGGATCAAAAAAGATTATATTTCTTGATGATAACGCAACAGTTGATAATCAAAGAATAATTGATATCTGTAACCTTATCATTGAGAAAAAACTGGATGTCTCCCTGGGTTGCCTAGCCGCTGTAAATACAGTTAATACTGATCTCTTGAAAAAAATGTACGAGGCAGGTTTCAGGTGGATACATTATGGACTGGAATCAGGGAGTGAGCGCATCCTTCAGTCTATAAAAAAACATTCCACTCGCGACATGATTCTGAAGACCGTGCAACAGAGCAAAGAGTTCGGGTTTCGGACCAGAAGCAGTTGGATCCTTGATCTTCCGGATACCGAAGAATCTGATCTTGAGGCTACAATTGAACTGATCTCCAGATTAGAAACTGATGAGATACGGATACATTATCTGGCATTAAGGGCTGGCTCCACCATTCATCGCGAGCTGGTTTGCGATCGGTTTCCTTCGCAGTATATTCATAATTCCTTCCCTACTGTTATTACGGCAAAAGTAACCCGGAAATATTTGCAAAACAGGATTGACCATTTAACTCAAGACCTTAGCAAACGGAACTATGTAATTATAAAAAGCTCAGCTGATATGTCCAATTTTTTTCCCACTAAAGCTAATTCCAAAATCCTTTCATTCATTCCACTAAAATATGGGATTGGCTGGTAATATGAAAAAGGTCTTGGGAATAACCGGGAATATGGCCTCTGGAAAAAGTTATACCTGTAATGAGCTGGCTCAAATAGCTGCCAACAAAAACATCCCTTTTCATATAATCGATGTCGATAAGGTAAGGAGAAATATCCTTCAATTTTCAAGCTCCTGCAATCATATGGAGTTAAGAAAAAAAATAGCCGGCACCTTACAGCTCGGACTTTCTCTCAGCAATCAACTCCCAGGCAATATGATTGGTGAGGTTATCTTCTCTGATTCTCAAAAAAGGAAAAAGTATGAAAACTTAATAAACCCGGAGATAAAAAAAGAACTGCAACTTCTTATTCAACCTTTAAATGGTCTGATAATTGTGGAATGGGCTATGCTCATCGAAGACAAGATGCTTAATCTGGTGGATTACAATCTTGTTCTAATAACCTGCGCAAATAATATAAGAATGCACAGACTCAAAAATAGCGATCTATCCTTGCGCCAGTTACAAAAAAGGATACAGTGCCAGCCGGCTGATACAGACAGGATTACAAGAATAAAGGAAATTTATCAGAATAAAGAGAACGGTTTTTATACTATTTTTGATACGGGTAGCCACCCGGATAAATGCGAATTTGAAAAACTTTTCGACCTGATATTCCAGGAGGCGCTATGAATAAAAAATCAGAAGGCCAGCCGGCTTGTCTTTTTCGCATTCCAGAAAATGGCAAGCGTGTTATCTGGAGTATTACTAACCGCTGCAACTACTCCTGCGTATACTGCATGCCCAATTCTCAAAACGTCATCCGGGAAAACAAGATATCCACTACCGAAATCAAGAAGATAGCCGACAACTTGAAGTCTCTGGAGTTCACTCATCTGAAAATTACAGGTGGAGAGCCTTTTATCAGACCTGATATATATGAGGTCCTTTCTTATTTTTCTTCTTGTGGGTTTATAATAGACATCTCAACCAATGCATCTCTGATCACACCCAAAACTATCGAATTCCTTAAAACAATAAATATCCAAATGATACATGTCAGCATTGATGGCCCCGACAGAACATCGCATGAAAACGTCAGAGGACCTGATAGCTTCGAACCAACGATTAACGGACTCAAGCTCCTGACAAAGACTAACATATACATTCGGGTCGGCTGTCTCATTTATAAAGGAAATCAGGATAAGCTAACAGAAATAGCTGAGTTTTGCTCACAGTTAGGGGTAAAGGAAATCGCATATTCATTGCTGGAACCAATTGGGAAACTGAAAGGTGACCTATCGATAATTGCTGATATTCCTTTACCTGAGCTTGGTAAGAATATAGCAGCCCTCCAAAAGACTTTTCATAATACTATAGTTATCTCCTCTAACTTTGCAAAACCAGTTGCACACCAACCAAAAACCTGTCCTGGAGGCAGGCGGTTACTCTACATAGATGCTCTGGGCACGCTATCCCCCTGTACCTGGATATATGAACAAACCAAAGCCTTTAATTGCGCTTTTAACAATATGGAACAGTCACTGCAATCATACACTGCATTAATTGACAGTCTGGAAAATCAAGGTCTCACCGGCTGTCCCAAAAATAATCTTGAAGAAATATCTTTTTTAGAAACAATTAACAATAAAAACACATTGCGGTCCCGTTTCAATAAAACCAAAAAATTCTCCAGATTCGGCAGGCTATATTCATTTACTACGGAGGACATCGCAGCTTATTACCCATATATTGATTTTGCGGACAAGACAGTACTCTGTGTAGGCAGCTCAGGCGACCATATGATCAATGCTTATTACTCTAAGGCTAAAAAAGTAACCTGCTTTGATCTCAACCTTCTGTCAAGATATTTTGTCGAGCTTAAACTGGTTGCGATAAAACACCTGTCATATGAAGATTTTCTCGCATTCTTGCTTATCGATGGTAAAAATCAGTTTTCATACGAAACCTATAAAAAAATCGACGAGCAGCTATCCCCGGCAACGCGAATGTTCTTTGACAGGATGTACTCTATTTTTGATCGTAACGGTGAAGAATTAAGAAAATCCGAATTATTCAACAATACACATGACCGCGGATCAAATAAAATCAGATATAATCCCTATTTGCAAAGCAAAAATACTTATGAAAAAACCAGAGAACAGTTACTAATAAAAAGTTTTTGCTGGCATTCATATTCACTGGAAGAACTGAGTGGTAATAACCAATCCTGCTATGACATAATATTATTATCAAATATTGCAGACTATATTCACGAACTGCAGCACTTCAATACTTTAGTTAATAACCTTCTAGATAAGATGCACAACAAGGGATGTATGATTTTAGCTTATCTGTATGATTGCAATAATAGCAACCCGAGGAATGATATATACAGAAAAGATATCAGGAATAATTTATTTACAGGCAGGAACCATGAATATATTGAGTATAAATTCCAGGGTGTACTGGAAAACAAAGAGGATATGATCTGTGTTATCAAAACCCACTGACATTGATTATCTACAGAATACTTTATCTGCTGATTCTATTATTTATTATCATAATAATGGTATCTATAACCGGCTGGCAACAGCAGAGGATCACCCTGGATTGATCATAGATTATTTAAAGCCGCTAATAAAAGATAGTGTAATGCTTGATGCCGGTTGCGGAACTGGTAAATATATCGAGCTATTCGCGCCGTTGGCAACAAATATAACAGGAGTAGACATTTCTAAGCCACAGCTTGATAGTGCTGATTTAAACACTGCATTATTTAACAACGTTACCCTCGTTAATGTTTCCGCCGACAGTATCCCTATCGAGACTAACAGTATTGATGTGATTATCGGAAGCTGGTTCTTAGGGACAGTGCTGGAAGAAGAAAAGCGAGTTAGAATACTTGAAGAACTAAACAGGGTACTAAGACCTACCGGAAGTATAATCCTTATAGAAAATGATTCCGGAGGAGAATTTGAAGAAATACGTGGCCGGATCGATAATCTGGAAAACCGGACCACTGCTTACAACGAATGGCTGATCACAAAAGCGAGTTTTTCAGTAAAAAAAAAGATTAATACCTACTTCAAGTTTGATAGCCCGGAGGAATGTTACAACGTCATCGGGACTATATGGGGAGAACATGTAGCAAGTAAAACAAAATCTGATACAATACAGCATAACGTTATAATTTTCCAAAGAAATAAAATATAAGGAATACCATATGAACGACGAAGAACTGGCAAAACTGCATACAAACCAAAGGCTCCTGGTACAGGAGCTTAAAAACCGTGGAATTACCGTAGTAATTGTAGATCAGGAAATCGAATTGCTCAAAGCAACCTGGGGCAACCATATAGAGTGGCTATTAGACCGATATACATCGATTAATCAATATAATATAACCAAAATGGCCTCGGACAAAATACTGGCAAAAAAGTTGCTTAAAGCAGCAGACCTCAGCGTACCTGAAGGCAAAGTTTTTAACCCAAACGAGATCAAACCGGCAATTAATTATGCCAACCAGCTCGGTTATCCTGTCGTGGTAAAACCTAATTGGGGCTCGCATGGAGGATGCGTATTTATTGATATCAAGAATGAAGCTGCCCTGCTGTCCTCTATTCACGAAATACTGTCGGAACTAGGCGCCATTCCATTTATAATCGAAAAATATTTTCATGGAAAAGAATATCGTGTCTTTATTACAAAATCCGGGAAATATGCCGTTGTTCACCGTGATCCGGCACACGTTATTGGTAATGGAATGCTTTCAATAAAAGAATTAGCTGAGCGAGAATCAAATAAAAGAACAAACCCGCGTAACACAGTCCATTCCCCGATTATCATTGATCAGGTGGCGATAGATTATTTATCGGCTCAAAACCGTGATCTTGACTACATACCGTTACTGAAAGAAAAGATTTACTTGAGAAATACAACTAATGTGTCTATGGGCGGAACATGCGAAGATTGTACTGATATAGTTCACCCTTCATTTATTGCAATAGCCTCAAAAGCCCTAAAAACCATGCATGGCCTTCCTTATGCAGGAATAGACATCCTAACCAAAGATGCATCACGCGAACAGCACCACGATAGTTATACGATAGTCGAAATTAACGCAAATCCCGGCTTTGCGCTGCATATGAAACCCGGCAAGGGACAACCGCAAAATGTTGCCGCATACGTGGCTGACCTTATTTTCCCTGAACTTACTACAGGACATGCTTAGAAATTAATAGCGACGTTTGCAGCCATCCGGTTGATATTATTGTACGGTATATCCCTTAGCCTCGAATAGGGCTTTGTAAGGTTGTGCGGACAGTATTCCTTCGTCTATCAATCTGGCTACGGACATCAAAACATAATCACCATGTGACGCATACAGGCTGGAAATAAGTTCCGGTGTTGCAACAGCCCATTCAACTGACATTGCATCATCACCAGCTTGCAACTGTATCGAACTCGCTAATTCTTTGGTAAGGTTAAGATGGAAAACATTCGTTTCCATCCAGGCATTTCGGGTATTTCTAGGATCATCAACGTAGCCCTGATATATGGCTTCTCCTGAATTGTCCAATTCTTCCCTGAGCTGTCCGGTTGGGATACCCGTTTCTTCTTCCAGTTCACGCAATGCAGTCTGACTGAATTTTTCTCCGGGATCAACCATACCTCCTGGTAAAGCAAACTGCCGGGTATCGGCCCTGCGAATCATGAGTATACGAAGTTTACCTTCATTATCTGTAAAAGTGATCAAAAAATCAGCAGCAGCGTTAACACCCCATTTTCCCAACAACCCTCGCCCTTCCGGTGCCTGATTTGCACTTAGATACGGATTCTGAGGAACTCCATCTTTAAACGCCAATGTGCCATTACCTGTATATGTTTTCCTGTTTGAATAATTAACGTGCCTGGGATCTTCCGGATCAGCCCATCCGCGTTCAACACCTTTGGTCAAAACATTCTGGTCGACATAATAGCTCTTAACTCCGCCATCATGCTCCAGGTAGTAAGGGGACATGGCTCTGTGCTCAGAAGCCGTATTAAGTTTTGCGAGGAATTGATTCCTTATTTTTCCTAAAATAGGTTTGCCTCCTATTTTTGTCAGATCGTTATATGAAATTGGATTATATACCGCATCAGCATGGATGGATATATAAGTATCTTGTGTCGATATTATTTTAGTTTTCATGATGTGTTATCGTATTATTTTAATACAAATTTCTTTTCTATAGCAACCCGTTTTTGAGCTTTTCTATGAAAATTAATTTCGGTTATTAGTAAAGACTGTCCTCGAACTATCCTTACTAATTCTTAATTTTTTTAGAATAAGTTTGCTTTAATCATCGGAATATCCTTAGTAATAATTTGCGAAGAATTATCCGGTTTAAACTAATTGACGTGGCTATTCCGGTGATGTAGTATCGCGAATTATTACAAAATAATGATTAAAGTATCGCATCAGAAAAGAGGAGCTATTCATGGCAAGGACAGAAGAAGAAATTAGAGAAGACGTGCTCAATCACTTATATTGGGACAGCCGTGTAAATGAATCTAACATAGATGTAGTAGTTAAGAACGATACGGTCAACTTACTAGGCTCCGTGCCCGACTATATTGCTCGCGAAGCGGCTCAAAGGGACGCTCATAATGTCCGGGATGTCGGCACTGTTAATAATCAATTAATTATTCGCCATAATCCGGAAAGTACAAGCTCGCACGATCAAGATACCGAAACACGTGTCAGAGATGTATTTCTTTGGAATTCTGCCATTGATGCAAATCGAATCGAAGTTTCTGTAAACAACGGCGTCGTCACCCTAAAGGGGAGCACCGCATCTTACTGGCAAAAGATAGTTGCGGAAGAGATGGCATTTGAAGTAAGAGGTGCAAGCAAAGTAATAAACGAGCTCGCAGTTGTCCCGACAAGAAGCTTCACTGACAATGAAATTGCACAAGACATTACGGCTGCATTGAGCAGGGATAAAATAATTACTATAGATGCCATCGATATTAACGTCAAAGATGGAAAGGTGACCTTAGCCGGAACAGTAGGTTCATCAGCAGAAATATATGCAGTATGGAATATTGCAAAGAACACTGAAGGTGTTGTTGATATCGTCAATTATCTCACACACAGTTGATAGACTAAATAACCGGCGCGATAGAAAACCTGAAACAAAGCAACAAAAAAGCACCAGAATTATCTGGTGCTCAATATGTTTACTCACCTGATTCAACTATGCAGCTAAGGTAACGTTCGTAGCGCAAGGCCCTCTTTGCCCTTGTTCTACATCAAACATAACTCTCTCACCTTCATTAAGGCTTCGATAGCCTTCCCGGTTAATACCTGTGTGATGAACAAAAAGGTCGCTGCCTCCATTATCCTGTGAAATAAATCCAAATCCCTTTGTTGAATTAAACCATTTAACCATTCCCGTTGCCATAACTAACTCCTTCCATCATAAAAACATCTTAAAGATGCTTGAAATAAAGCCTATTATTGCGGTTATTATGCCTTTTCCTTCTCTATCCTCACTCATATTTCTCAGGCAGCCTACCATTACAAATAAGCAAAGTAAAGCTTATTATTTATATGCCATCACAATATAAAAAGCATTTATCCATATCCCTTAGAGGCCCTTCCGTTTTCATGCATGTGCTAAACTGTAAAACCAGAATGTTCCGGGATACCGGATTTTGAGCCCCCTCATATCCCGGAACAAATCCTGCGGCTAAATACCCGGGACCAATTCAACTTTGACCCATCCTGATTCTTTTTTATCGAAGGCTTTATAAGCTTGCAGGATATTCGTAATCGGTTCTACTTGGGTGAGTATCTTACTCGGGTCGAAAACTCCTTGCTCAATGTAATCAAGGAGTTGCGGAATATATTTACGATGGTTGCAGTTCCCCATGTTGATAGTAAGGTTTTTATTCATCGCCTTACCGATAGGGAAAAACCGATCTGTTTCAGGATAAACGCCAATGATAGCAAAAGTACCTGCTTTCGCGAGTGAATTAACCGCCCAGATATGTACCTGAGAAGGAGCGTCTCCCTTCATCCAGCCATCTCCCTGAAGAGTTATCTGAGGCGCTATTTCCTGAAGCTCTTGTAGAAACATCTCGGCGTTGTCATTAGATTCTTTAACTGCTTCTCCTTGATGGGGCCGTTCTGCATCTATTCCAACAGCATCAATTGCACGGTCAACCCCAATATCTCCTGTGAGGTTCAATATCGTGGCGACAGGGTCTTCTTTGCTGAAGTCTATAATCTCTGCACCTTGAGCCCGGGCCATCTCCAGCCGTGAAGGGACCTGATCAATCGCAAAAATACGTCCTGCACCTAATAGCTTAGCACTTGCGACAGCCATCTGCCCTACCGGACCGCAACCGAAAATAGCAACAGTATCTCCCGGCTTAATTTCTGCAAGTTTAGCTCCAAAGTACCCTGTAGGAAAAATATCTGACAGAAAGATTGCCTGTTGATCGGTTACATTGTCAGGAATTTTCACCAATCCGACATTGGCAAAAGGAATTCTGGCTCTTTCTGCCTGAAGCCCGTCAAAAGGACCTGACATCTTAGGTCCGCCAAAATAAGCTGTGCCCGCTAACTTGCCTTGAGGATTTGCATTGTCACATTGCGAATAATACCCATCACGGCAATACGAACAGTAGCCACAAGCTATTGTTGACGGGATAACTACCCGATCACCAAGATTCAAGTTCCTGACCTCAGTTCCCAGTTCTTCAACCACACCGACACCTTCATGGCCTAAGACAGTTCCCGGTTCCATCATGGAGATTGTTCCACGGACCATATGCAAATCCGTACCGCAAATACCGCATGCAGTTATACCGACTATGGCATCAGTAGGCTCCTGGATCTGCGGATCAGGAACATCTTTGAGCTGAATGTTGCCGATTCCTTCAAAGACTAGAGCTTTCATACAACACCTCCTTTAATTTAATATATTGATAACAAATTTTTGCGGATATCCGATTCTCAGGTATGCCTTGTCGCGGGATATTACCTCGCTTTATAGGTAGCGTCAATTTAATAGAATCACTATAAACATTATGAAAAGTTATATTCATGCCCGAAATAGAGCTTGTCCCAAAAAATGTTTTTTTTCGAACAAGATAAAAAATTATTATGCCGTAATTAAATAGCACTATGTCCTAATTCTCGTTATAATAGTAATGAAGATTTTAAATTAAAATAATTAATTATTATGAGCGAGCTTATGACCTCCGAACAAAACGCATCTCCTGATTCAGAAAGTCTGCTCTTCAAAGCTGACCTTTATCACCAAGCTGGTAACCTCAAAGAGGCTACTGACCTCTATCGCTCAATTATTGAAATGGACTGCAATCATACGAAAGCCCATAAGAAGCTTTTCGATATAAAAAAAAATGCAGGGAACTATGAGCGCGTGGTAACAGCCTATAATGATTTTTTAACGGTTCCCGAAAAAAAAACAGAAAATAAAGAAAATAATCTCCCGGATAATAAAAAAATCACCCAGCCTAAATTTTCTGTCATAATTCCCGTTAGAAATAATAAGCTCCTTACCTTAAAATGTCTTCGATCAGTAGCGTTCACATTCTCTTTCTTAACAAAAGATACAGAATATATCTTAATAAATGACGATTCAGATCCAAAACATGGCATTATTGATCTATTTTTAAAATTCCGGGAACAAGTCAAAGGTGCGGTCAAAATAATTAATAGCAAGAAACATTTACACTATACCGGGTCATTTAGTTACGGATTATCACAATCAACAGGAGATAACATCATCTTTCTGAGCAACGACATGATGATAACTCCTGAATTTGTAAAAACACTACTGGAAGTATCTGCTCAGGACCAGCAGATAGGTATTGTAAGAGGCACCTCACAGTATACTGACAGCCACAACGAATATATAATCGTACCACCATTTCCTGTCCTCGATTAC
The DNA here is from genome assembly GCA_003242895.1 of Candidatus Margulisiibacteriota bacterium. Taxonomy (NCBI): domain Bacteria; kingdom Bacillati; phylum Candidatus Margulisiibacteriota; species Candidatus Margulisiibacteriota bacterium. Next base: position 47,321 of record QKMY01000061.1, on the reverse strand, counting down.
AAGGATATCCTGAGATTCTCGGCCTATATCGCAGACTGTTACCAATATACCCGCGAAGAAAACAATATTTTATCAGGAGACGCTATTCTGATAAAAAAAGCTGTAGTAGACAAGATCGGCATACTAGACACCCGGTTTTTCGGTTATTTCGGAGATCCGGATTATGGTCTTCGAGCACAAAGAGCCGGCTTTAAATTAGTGTGTGCTAAAGGCGCATGGCTCCATCATGAAGGAGCCGGACATATCAAGGGACAATCAAAAGAATATACACAGCTCATGTCCAACAGAAGAGACCTGGTACAAGCTGCATACAAGCAATTCAGAGAAAAGTGGGGAGAAAAATCGCTGCAACCGGAATACACCGATACCACACATATTGATTTTGAAGCTTTGAAGGACCAAAAAGAAACAATAATCGACATATACGAAAACCCCGCAAAACTAGACTACAGTCACGTTGAACTTCTTTAGCAAAAGAGTAAAAGCATTTCAATAAACGCGGGAAAAAGGTCGCTTTTTACTTGTGAAATAGGACGGTTGATGTTTTCAGCAACTTATCCGGATTTAGGGTATGCCGGGAACAAAAAAAGCGACGGCGAGCCAAGTTATCACGCCTGCCATCAGTCCGTACCAGAGGCACACCAGAAGGTTTTCTCTGATAACAAGACCCTCTTTTCCAACCAGGCCGACAGTTGTAAGCGCGGCAACAACATTATGAATACAGAGCATATGTCCGGCAGCTCCGCCCACTGCCTGTAAAGCTAAGATAGGTATCACCGGCAACCCCGAGACAACCGCCGTACTATATTGAAAGGTCCCGAACATAATATCGGAGACCGTATTACTTCCCGAGATAAACGTACCGAGGATCCCGACCAGCGGTGCGATCAAATACCATACCTGTCCACCTAATCCGGAAGCTGCTTTGGCCATCACAATAAGCATCGAATCAGAATGAAATGCTTCTCCTGAGTTGATCATCACAAATACCATAGCCAAAGCAAAAAACAAAGCAATTGCAGCATGCTGGATCAGATGGAACGTCTCCTTCCATGCCTTGAAAGTGCTCTCTTTATCGAGTCCGTGTAATAAAGGAATAAGCAAGGCGATCCCGATAAAAGGGAATATTCCCGGGTTATAAAAAGGGATAATAGCAGCATTAATCGATGTACCAAGAATACTGTTCCAAGACAGGCTCCACAATTTTAGTACTGGAGCCAGATGAAAAACCTCTAATCTGGTGAACAACAGAATTACACCGATGAAAAGATATGGGAACCAGGCCAGGAAAGGACTGATAACTTTTGTTCGCGGCACAGGTTCTTCTCCGGCAGGCAGTTCTCCCTCCCACCCGGCTTTCCATTGGTCATGAGGCGGGAAGTCCCAGGGTTTTTTGGGAAGAAAATATCCGCGTTTAACAATATAAATAAAAACCGGAAGACCGATCAGCGAGCCGAGAAGCGATGGAAGTTCAGGACCAGCTGCAATTGCAATAAGCAATTCCGGGACAGTAAAGGATAACCCACCGGCAAAAGCAAGCGGCCAGGCCTGCAACCCCGGTTTAAACGATCCCTCGGTTATTTTAGTCATCATCGCAAGAATAATTAGAGGGATAAATGTCCCTACCAGAAAATGTAAAAGGGCCGCAAATATACCGATGCTATGCAAAAACTGTTCAAAACCCATAGGAGTGCCCTGGCTTAAAACCGGCATTTTAGCAACATGTTCTAAAGGCGCGAAACCTCCCCAAATCGGCACACCGACAGCCCCGAAAGAGACTGAAGCGCTATCGGCAACTAATGACGAGATTGCCGCAATCAGCGGGGGAAAGCCCATTCCAACAAGCAATGGCGCTGCAACACCCGCAGCTGTCCCGAACCCCGCAGCACCCTCGAAAAACGAGCCCAGAAGCCAGGCGATAATGATGACCTGAACTCTTCTATCAGTAGAAATTGATGCCATAGATTGTGAGATTCCATGGATGCCGCCGCTTTTCTTTAGCAGTTGAAGCAGTAACAAAGCACCAAAAACAATAATAAGGATATCCAAGGCATTAATTGCTCCGGCAATAGAAGCCGCTGCGAGCCAGCGTACCGGCATTTTCCAAGCTGTCAGAGCAATGATAGAGGCAGCCAGCCAGCCGATCGGCATCGCTCTCCGTGACGGCCAATCGAAAGCCACCATTAGAACACCGACAATAACAATTGGCAATGCAGCTAAAAGAGCTATCACAACAATTATCCTTACGGCTCATTAATCCGATAAAGACAATACATTATTTTAAATCTAACAATCCGCCACCATAATATTCCAGCACTCCGACGACATGCAGCATTCTAATCATATTGTCCGAAATAGCAAGCAAGTCATTGAACCTAAAAAAAGTTATCTGAATTTAAAAATACACTGGCCACAGTGTGAAATCTGGAACTTCGGAAAAGCGCTACCAGAATAAAGATTGACATTTCAGGTGAAAAACTTATTATTCTCTCCTTGATCCTGGCAGATAAAAAAAAGGAGGAGTAGCTATGACAGACAAGCAAAAAACCATAAACCTTCTTCTCCAAAAATACACTACAACATTTGCAGCGGATGTGGGGATAAAAATAGACAATTCCCCAACGGAACTGTTCAAGTTATTCTGTTCCGCATTGTTATTCAGCACCAGGATAAGGTCAGATATAGCAGTCAAGGCAGCTAAAGAACTTTTTGCAGCCGGCTGGACATCCCCTCAGAAAATGATTGAGGCTAGCTGGCAACAACGAGTTGAAGCACTCGATCGGGCCGGATATGCCAGATATGATGAGTCAACCTCGTCTAAGCTCGAAGAAAACTCAAGGAAGATCATAAATCATTATCATGGAGATTTGAACCAGCTAAGAGAAGCTGCTCACCATGATCCGCAACAAGAACGCCAGCTATTAAAGCAATTCAATGGGATCGGCGATGTGGGTACAGATATATTCTTCAGGGAAATACAGTCAATATGGGAAGAACTGTTTCCTTTCGCAGACCAGAAAGCAATTCAAGCAGCAAAAGAATTAGGACTTGCTGACAACACACAGATGCTCAGCGAACTTGTCGAAAGAAATAACTTTATCCACCTTGTTGATAGCCTAGTAAAAACAAATATTAATAAACAATATGACTCGATACTCAAGGCTGCTTAATAAGTCCAAAAACAAAAAAACACTAACACTTCATACAGGAATTTTTGACTTCATTTTTGCCCATACCATGCGGCTATCAGTTCCTATACATCCCTAATGAACTATGATAAATACTCTGCAACAAAAAGCTCTGAATCAAAAAAGGGGGGGATTAATGTGAGTGCCCATATTTACAAAGGAATTCCTGGCAAACCTGAATCGTTCTGGATAGCAACAACGCCTGAAACCAACTTCCCAAATTTAAAAAAAGCTATGACAGTTGATGTAGCTGTCATCGGAGGAGGAATAACCGGGATTACTTCAGCTCTTTTGCTCAAGAAAGCCGGGCTATCAGTTGCCGTTATTGAATCAGATAGAATAATAAAAGGCGTCACAGGGAATACGACTGCAAAAATAACCTCACAGCATTCACTCACCTATGCCTACCTTATCGCTAAATTCGGTGAAGTCCTTGCCAGGCAATACGCTGATGCCAACCAGGCAGGAATCGAGAAAATAGCTTCCTTAGCAGAGGAACATCACATTGACTGTGAATTCATTCGGCAACCGGCTTATACTTATACCCTCCCTGGTGGAAAGAGGGATCAGGTTATCGAAGAGGTAGCCGCCGCCAAAAAGCTTGGGCTACCGGCTACGTTCGTCGAATCTATCCCGCTTCCATTTAAGGTTGACGGAGCAATACGTTTTGATAATCAAGCTCAGTTCCATCCCCGGAAATATCTTTTGTCACTCGCTAAAATAATCGATGGTAACGGAAGTTACATTTTTGAAAAAACCAGAGCAGTAGATGTTAAGGAAGGAACGCCGTGCACTGTCATCACAGACAAGGGTGAGTTCAAGGCAAAAAATGTCATAATAGCAACAAACTATCCTTTTAATGATAAATATGGCCTATATAACGCACGTCTGTTCCCCAGTCAGTCCTATGCCTTAGGTCTGAAAATTGAAGAAACATTCCCTGAAGGTATGTATATAAGCACCGGAAATCCGGTTTACTCTCTACGTTCACATCCGGTGGAAACCGGGCAGTTAGTCATAGCTGTCGGAGAAAACCACAGAACCGGACAAGGAGGAAATACAATCATCCACTATAAAAAACTCGAAGAAGCCACGAAAAAGCTATTCAAGGTAACTTCAGTTGAGTACAGATGGACCACAGAAGACTACATATCTGTAGATCTCGTTCCCTATATTGGAAAGCTCACCCAGGATTCCAGTCACCTGTATGTAGCAACCGGATTTAAAAAGTGGGGAATGACCCATGGAACTGTCGCAGGGATGATCTTAACAGATCTAATACAAGGAAAGCAAAACCCCTGGTCACAGGTTTTTGATCCTGGTAGATTCGATATAGAACAAGCTAAAAAAGAAAACATCTTTGCTGTGGGATTGGCGTCAGAAACTCCGCCATCGCCTCCTGCAGGGGACCCATTACAATTGGGGTTGGGGGAAGGAGCGCTGCTTCAAGCCAAAGACCACAAAGTAGCAGCCTATAAAGACCCTGATGGGAACATCTATACGCTATCCGGCAATTGCACACATATGGGCTGTACAGTCACTTGGAACGAAGCAGAAAGCACCTGGGATTGCCAGTGCCACGGCTCACGGTTCAATTATAAAGGCTGCGTTATCCATGACCCGGCAGTAACCGATCTGGGAGAAATTAATCTTGAATAACCTATAGAAATATTTGATATTTGCCTTAACCCTTGGATTCATTCGGGGTTAAGGCTATTAATATTCACAAGGTGACATCATATGTCAAAATATCAGATTATTGACGCGTCCACAGGTGAGATGTAGTATCAAGCGCGAACTCGGCACAGGATGTTCTTGTTCATAATTGCTGATATACGGGGGTGGGCTATGTCAAAAGAAGAAATCATGAAAAACGTACAGGACCAGCTATACTGGGATAGCCGGGTTGATGCCTCGGACATAAGCGTCGAAGTCAAAGGCGACAAAGTAACACTATTCGGATCGGTCTCAGACTATTTCGGGAAAAAAGTTGCGCAAAAGGATGCCTATAACGTGCCGGGAGTCACCAGTGTGCGCAACGAACTCATTGTCCACTTTAGACCTGGGCTTGAACTACCTTCGGACAAAGAGATCAGTAGCCGGGTTCGAGATATACTTCTATGGAACCCATCGATCGAAGCTGCCCATATCAACATTGAGGTACAAAAAGGATCTGTAACAATTAGCGGAACTGTCGATGCTTACTGGAAAAGGCATCTGGCAGAGGACCTTACCTGCAAGATAAAAGGCGTTGCAAAAATAATTAATGAACTCGCGGTGGTACCTGCTAACAACCTGAGCGATCAAGCTATTGCTGAAAATATTATAGCGGCATTCAACCGTGACCGGAATATTACAGTCGATACCGTCGATATTAAAGTCGAAAAGGGAAAAGTCACTGTAAGAGGATCAGTCCCGACATGGGCTGGGTTCCATTCCATACTCGATGTCATAAGGCATACCCCGGGAGTGATCGATATTATCGATTTTCTTAGGTTCGGGTGAACCCTCAGGACACAACTACTAAGCCGCAAAAACATCAAATTACTGAAATAGCTTTAGAGAAGCAGTTTACTGCTTCTTTCTCTTTTTGAGCAGATACGATATCATATGTTCAACTAATAACTCAGTAGAAAATCCATGACAATTGATCAAAAACATTTTTCATTTTTTTTGCCGAAACTAGAGAAATATCAAAGCATTTACGATGTTAAGGGATACGCTTCATACGATAACTGCTATATTTTCGAACCGGTAACAATTAACTTTACCTGTAAAACAGCAATCGCTCTCAAGGCGATAAAAGCCCAAATCTATGTAAAGCACCCCGGGCATGCCTCAAGGATAGAAAAACGAGAACTCATCCTCGACAGTAATAACATATTTGTTACAACAATTATTCCTGATTGCATTGGAACAATAACTTATTACGCAAAACTTTCTATAAATGGAAAGCAATATACCTCAGAAACTTATAAAATAACCGTCGCTCCGCAAAAACCGGAACCCTGGATTAACGGCCCGGTCTATAAACAAGTAGATAAACATCTTTGGGTTGGCAACTCACAAGCTGCCTATAGGGGAACTGAACTTGGGTTCGACTGTATCCTTAACCTGATTGAGCACGGCAATTTTGCCTTCCCTTCAAACCAATACAAGTTCATTCCATTGCGAGACTGGGGCAATAATCCTATTGCAGATGAATCTATTATTGAAGCAATTGACTGGCTCAATTTTCAAATCGAAAAAGAGCGCAGGATACTCATCAATTGCCGGGCAGGTATTGGTCGTTCCGGTTCCGTAGCTGTGGCGTATATTTTTGCAAAAAACAAGCAGCTCAATTATCATCAGGCAGTTCATATTGCCCGACACGGAGATGATAATATGATCGAAGGAAAAGAGAATATCTATCCGCACATGCAACTCAAAGAAAGCTTGGAAGCACTCTATCCTGATAGTTTGAGGCCATCCTCTACGAAGATCAAAAGTATAGAGTTTGAGGATTACGCTATAAATAAAAGAATAAACCTCAAAGCGAATAAGAAGCTGTTGGTCCGCGCACATTTGTCTTTTGAAGGACCTGTCGAACCATTTGTATTTCTGCACTGCAATACAAATGAAAACAAGGCACCGCAAGACATTCGCATGACAAAAATTTGCGATACCCATTACCAGGCAGAACTATCCTCGATACCCCCAGGGGAATACTGGCTCACGCTAAGGGCCTCAAACTATCTGTCCGTTAATCCTTGGTATGACCCCGAGACCTGGGCAGGCGGCAATATTGATATTATTGTCAAAGCCTAAAGGGCATCGGCTTTCACTCCTCACATCCCAAATAACCCCTAAAAACTTTCCTTTTTCCCATAATAAGATCTATACAGTTATTCAACAAATAAGGTATCATTATATTAAACCAAACTGAATAAGGAGCTATCATGAAACTGAATTACCCGAAAACAATTATTGCATTATTAGTAGTATTTACCTGGAGCTTTCTGAAAAATATCGAACATCTGATACGGTTCACAAATCTTGATTACAGTCTTTATAATCATTTGGAATTGGGATTTTTATATTTTGCGTTTCTAGTCCCGATAATGATTTTAGACGCGTTTGCCATCTGGTTCCTGCTCAAACCACGAACAATCGGATACAAGATAGGAATAGCCAACGTAATACTATCATTTGTCAAAAATATACTTTCCATTTCACTACTATTCGCTAATGCAGATTTCGTAAAAGCAATCTACTACGTCGGAAGAGTGAAAAAAGGATTACCAGTTGATACGGATATGATAAATATGGTTTTCTCTAAACCAGCCGTCATAGTTCTCGCACTCGTAACAACCGCCATTACTGCAACATTATTTATACTGCTCTACCGGAACAAAAAATATTTCACCCAAGAAGTTACGGTTAAAAGTACAGCCAACTGATAATCCGGCTATTACAAAACTCATGATTCAAGAGCTGCTTCATTCCTGGCTTGCTCACTTTTTTTGACATTTAACCGCTGCATCTCCATTACCAGCCATATGCCCGTAAGAAGTGCTGAAGCAGCGTCGGCTAGAGGCATCACATACCATATTCCATCCAGCCCCCAAAAGCGTGGAAGGATAATAATTGCAGGGATCAGAATGATCAGTTGCCTTGAAAGATTAAGGAACATCATATGCTTTGCTTTTCCAATTGCCTGAAAGTAGTTGGTAGTTATAAGCTGCAAACCCATCACCGGAAACACCAGAAAAAAGATCAACATAGCATGACGGCCCATCATCACTACATAATGATTACCTTTGCTAAACATATGAATTAAACCTATAGAGTATACTCTGGTTAATATAAATCCGGCAATTGCAATTATTGTTGCACAAACCAAGGCCAATTTGAGAGTTTTCTGTACACGACAGAATTTTCCTGCCCCATAATTGTGGCCTATTATAGGCAACATACCTTGATTAATACCGGATATCGGCATGAGGAGTAGTGCGAGTATACTGTAGATGACTCCCATTACCGATATGGCAGTATCACCTCCATACGTAAGCAGCTGGTTATTCAATATCGCATTGAGGATACTCGCGGCTATCTGCATAGAAAAGGGAGCAACTCCTATTGCAACAATCCTGAAAACAATGCCCCTGTCGAGCAGCAGATTTCGGGGATAAAGCTTTAATATACTGCGGCCAGAAAGATAATAATACAGAACAAAAGCCGCTGACACCATCTGTGCGATCACCGTTGCCAACGCAGATCCGCCGATTCCAAGATTGAATACATTAATAAACAAAGGGCAGAGCAGTATATTGACTAAACAGCCAATGAGCATCGCTGCCATGGCAAGCTTCGGTTTGCCCTCTCCCTGGATAAAACTGTTCATCCCCAAGCCTATGGTCTGAAAGATGTTGCCGGTAAGAATAATCCCGGTATAAATACGGGCATAAGGCAATACGTCCTGACTCGCACCGAATATTTTCAGCAAGGGATCAAGGAATACCAAACCTAAAACAGAAAGAATTAGCGAAAAAGCGATAAATAACGTAAAAGAATTGCCAAGTACCAGCTCAGCCCGCTCTTTTTTCTTCGCGCCAAGTTTTAGGGTTATCAGAGTAGCGGCTCCACCCCCTACGAGCATAATAAAGGCCATTAATATCAGCATAATCGGAAGAGCTACAGTAGTCGCAGCAATACCCATCGTGCCAATAGCTCTTCCAACAAAAAATCTATCCACAATATTATAAAAAACGCTTACCAGCAAAGCGATTATAGCTGGAAAAGAAAACCTGAATAAAAGCCTGGAAATAGTCAGCTCCGTAAGTTGTTTAGCATGGTCCATCACATCAATCCTTTATATTTTAATAGTTAAACAGGTCTCTGAATATGCTCATCAACCAGAGACACATCTGCTTTAATAATAAACTAGAATATTTTGTGGTGATTGTTTATCGGATTCAAAAATATACAAAACAAAAGGAACATCGATTAATTGTACGAACAACTAAAGTAAGTGTATTGTAACGAACACTCGTAGGCAATTCAAGTCTTGAAATATCAAAAAATATCAGGATCCCGGCCTGCATGGTAATTATTAATATAAATTATAGAATCAACTAAATAACGTTACTTTTTCCTGACTGTTCTTTGCGCATGTTTCAGGGAAGCCAGCAAAAACACATTGTATCTGCTAGCTAATAAATTAACTCAAAAACCAATTATTTAAGGGTGCTATTTTCACTATCAATAAATTTCTTCATATCATTTATCGTACTCATCAGTTGAGCCGGGAAAATAATCGTAGAGTTTTTTTCTGTGCTTATTTCTGCCAATGTTTGTAAGTTTCGCAGTTGAAGGGCTATCGGATGCGCAGCAATTACATCGGCAGCATCACCCAGCTTTTGGCTTGACAGATATTCACCTTCTGCGGCGATGATCTTTGCTCTTTTTTCTCTTTCAGCTTCAGCTTGTTTAGCCATAGCACGCTGCATATTCTCAGGTAGCTCGATGTCTTTAATCTCTACCAAAGACACGATAACTCCCCACGGCTCGGTATGCTGGTCTAGAACCGTACGAATTTCTTTATTGATGGAATCTCTTTCGGACAACACTTCATCCAGCAAAAACCTTCCAGTAATATTTCTTACCGTCGTTTGAGCTATCTGATCGATCGCACTTCTAACGTCCGCGATAGCCACAATGCTTTTTATGGCATCCGTAACTTGAAAGTAGGCAACTGCAGAAATATCCACAGAGACATTATCTTTCGTAATTATTTTTTGCGGGGGAATTGGTAATGTAATAATCCTGAAATCAACTTTTCTCATAATATCAACATAAGGAATTATCCAATTAAGCCCAGGCTCTCTGAAGCCAATAATCTTACCAAAACGAAAAACAACTCCCTTTTCGTATTGATTAACAATCCTAAACCCCGGAATGATTAACGTAATAATTACAATAATTATAGGAAATACCAAAAATCCGAACATAATTACCCTCCTAATAATAACAAGCTGATCTTTCGATGATTGAATTTAATATCAACCACAACAAAATCAATATAGCCAACAAACGAAGTCTTGTCAATTTTAATAATAATTCTATGCTGAAAAGCAGATAATAATTTCAAGACGTGCTTATGGATTTAAAAACTTTGGGTGTACTATATCTGTCATACAATGCAGAAGAGGCTGCCCCTTTTGGGACAGCCACTTTAATTATATATGCTTGGTGAGCCGGGAGGGATTCGAACCCTCGACCACTTGATTAAAAGTCAAGTGCTCTACCACCTGAGCTACCGGCCCATTTTGTTGTTATAAATAACAAACAACGGTTAAGAATATTACCAGTTTCAGCATAACCTGTCAACAGCGTTTACTATGCGAAAATATTAAATGTCGATAATCTGGTCTCTACTCGAACCTACAGAAATCTTAGATATTTTAATTTTGGTAATTTGCTCTATTCTTTTCAAATAATCTTGAGCATTTTTCGGAAGGTCAGAGAATTTACGCACATTAGAAATATCCTCTTTCCAGCCGGGAACTTCTTCATAAAGAGGTTTGCATTGATCAAACAAACTATAATCAACTGGAATGTAATTAACAGGCTTGCCATTGAGTTCATAAGCGTAACAGATCTTTAAAGTATCCAGACCACTCAGAACATCAAGCTTCGTAATGACAACTTCGGTCAATCCGTTAATTATTCGCGAATAATTCATAATAACCGCATCGAACCAGCCACACCGTCTCTTTCTCCCGGTTGTCGTTCCATACTCGCAACCTTTCTCAGTTAGAAAGTTACCTGTCGAATCAAACAGTTCGGTAGGAAAAGGTCCTTCGCCCACTCTAGTTACATATGCCTTAGCAACACCAATGATAGTATTGATCTGGGAAGGACCGATACCGCTACCGGTACAGGCACCTCCAGAAGTAGGATTAGAGGAGGTAACAAATGGATAGGTACCATGATCAATGTCAAGCATAGTCCCTTGTGCGCCTTCGAGAAGTATATTCTTACCACTCTCAACAGCATCATTAATGAAGTATACGGAATCGATTATATAACTTTTCAATTTCTGTCCGATTGCATAAAGATCTTCTACAGTTGAGTCAATATCCAAATTATTATTCTCAAGCAATTCAGGCCAATTTCTATGAAGTATTTTGTCTTTTAGTATTATTTTCGAGAAAAGATCTCCGACTCTCACACCAGTACGACTAACTTTGTCGGAATAAGCAGGACCGATACCGCGGCATGTAGTACCGATTTTTTTACCTTCTTTTCTTTTATCTTCTTGAAGTTTATCAAGCATTCTGTGATAAGGAATAATAACGTGTGCTGAACTGCTTATTTTAAGATTATCTACACTTATATCTCGTTTTTTCAAATCTTCTATCTCTTCGAGCAGCACTTCAGGATCTATAACAACGCCATTACCTATAATACATGTTGTTTTCGGATATAATATTCCGGAAGGGATAAGATGGAGTTTAAAAACCTGTCCGTCAACAACAACAGTATGCCCGGCATTATTTCCCCCTTGATACCTAACCACCATATCAACCTGGCTTGATAAAAGGTCAGTAATCTTACCTTTACCTTCATCGCCCCACTGAGCACCCACCAAAACTTTTACACCCATAGATTAACTCCTACTAATTTTATAGATATATTAACTATTAATTTTTCAAAAAAAACCGGATATAAGCAAATAGGTCATTTACTTACAAAAGAAATAATTTTAGGCAATAATAAACCCCACCGTGCCGTGTGTTGGATAGGCATATGAACCCTAATGCCAAGGTGGGTTCTAGCAATGCTAGATTGCAGGTAACCCCATCAGAGCCACAGCTTTAGATGGCAATTACCACCCTTCATCAATGTGTTGGCTCAACGCAAATACACATCACGTACACAGTCGGGTTTTATAAAAAAGATTATAACACTTACAATTTGTTTTTTCAATAAAAACATATAAGCAGATATCTATTATCTCAGCGATAAATACAAGACAATCGAATCACCATTTTACATCTTAAACTGAGAGATACTATCATGAAGTTTTACCGCCAAGTCCGCCACGTCATTCGCAGATTCCTTGATCATGTTAACTGATGAAGTAATTTCTTCAGTCGACGCCGTTGTTTCTTCGGCGATCGAAGAATTATCTTCCGCCACAGAAAGGATTGATAGAATCTGGCCAGAAAAATTCCCCATCTTTTTCACCATTTCTTCAGAAATAGAGGCACTATCTTTAGCAATTTTATATACAGTTAATATAGATTGGACAACTCCCTCTGATGAGGCGGCAACCTCTTCCACAGAAGCAGTACTGCTTCCAGCCATCTCCGAAAGGTTTTTAACATTTTGAGCAACTTCGTTAGATGAAGCAGCCATTTGCTCTGTAGCCGCAGAAATACTTTCAATCTGGCTCACAGTATCCCTTACCGCATTAATTATGCTTACCATCGCTTGACGTGTCTGATTTACAAGGAGAGCACCCGAATGGACTTCAGACGTTCCCTCATTCATAAAGTTAACAGCAATGTCTGTAGCTTCCTGTATGCTCTTAATCAAGATAGCAATCTCTTTTGTTGCTTTACTTGATTTCTCAGCAAGCTTTCTCACTTCATCAGCAACAACAGCAAAGCCCCGGCCATGCTCACCCGCTCGAGCTGCTTCGATCGCAGCATTAAGGGCCAATAAATTCGTTTGTCCTGCAATATCGTCAATAACATCAATAATTTCGCCAATCTTCATTGAATTCTTACCAAGTTCAGTAATTTTATCAGCAGCAATTAAGACTTTTTCTTTTATTCTATCCATACCATCAACAGTCTCTGCGAGTATCTGTTCACCGTTCAAGGCGATATCCCTTGTCTGCTTGGAATTTGCAGCTGCCTTTGAGGTATCATTCGCCGCCTGACCTAGGGCTCTTGTCATTTCAGAGACTATAACCATGACCTTCTCAACGCTTGCAGCTTGATTAGTTGCGAAGGTAGAAATCTCAATCATCGCTTCATTTGATTGCTTCGCAACGCTCATTGTTTTTTCTGAATTAAGATTCTGCTCTTCCGCTCCACTTGCAATCTTAGCAATCATTATCGTCAGCTCATCAAGAGAAATTGTTGCGTCCTGAATATTTTTGGACTGGGAAGTCGTACCTTTTACAACCTCACCCATAGCTGTATTTATGTGTGAAATCCCTACTACACTCCCTGAGGCTATGGAAGAAAGATCTGAAGAAAAGTTCTTAACTTTAACAGAACTTTCTTTTACCTCAGTTAGTATCCCTTGCATATAGCTAAAAAAGTTGTTAACATGTTTCGCCATTTCACCCAACTCATCTATTCGATCAACTTCTATCCTTTGAGTAAAATCTCGCTGCCCTTCCAATATGTCCTTCAGAACATGCGAAGTTTTCTTAATTTGTTTTATGATAGTTCTATTGAGTACAAAATATGCAAACAAAACAAAACCGATGATAATAATACTAAAAGCAGTGACAAGAGTTATTCGGTTCCGGCTATATTCTTCCAGATCATTAACCGTCTTATTATAAAGCTCCTGGCTCTCAGACCCTAACTTATTCAAAGCAATAGTCAAATCAGCAGCATTCTTATTAAATTCTGCCATATAAATGTTACCGACATCCGGTCCAAGATCTACATAAATTTGAGCCATTGACGTCCCCATTGAATAATATGGCGCAAATTTTTTCTTTATCTCTACAAGTTGTTTCAAAGTATCAGGCTCATTTTTAGCTAGCTCTTCATATTTTGAAAGATATTCAGTGACACATTTAGCAGCTTCTACTGCCTTCTTAAAACCTTCATCAAGACCGTCTTTTCCACGGGTGGCACTAATATTTACCAGCCAATGCTGAATATGAATAATTGAAAGTTCTATTTCTTTAGCATAAGTTGCACCGAGAAAAGCTCTTTCTTTCATAAAGCTTATAGACTTCATAGTCTGGCTTACCGTTAAAAAGAAAGTAAATATATAAATTAAAGATATTAGTATAATAGGGAAAAATAATGTCTTGAATTTGTTAGATACACTCATATTCCTAAACTGGCAAACAATATTCACTATAAACCTCCCGGATAATTCATAAAGAATCTATAATAGACTCCGCAGTCGATCTATCATTTATTGTAGCTATCGATAGAAAAGAAGATGTCCTACATGTAATTATCATAACAATCCGACAAATATGCAACTTTTTTTTTAATCTGGAAAACTCTTTTGATTTCTCAATGAGAATTAATTTGGGTCCGCAGTACAAGCTTTTTGAAAAAATCGGAGGAATTGTTAAATCGTTTTGTAAACTTTTTACGAAATAATTCAGTAATTATCTTCTTCATTATTTGCATTCTCATCTTTTTTCATAAGGACAATTACCGGAAAAAATGTTTGTGTATTATTGTTGGAAACAATTACCGTGGCGTAGTATTCTTTATTTGATAAAAAAGGATAGGGACAAATTTCTATATTAAAGGTTTTTTTAGTATAAGCCGGAATTATTAGATTAGAAGTTGATACATAGCTCCAATTTTTAGCTGACAATTCAAATGTCCCGTTATTTTGATTAAAATCATTAATATTTATCGAAACATTTTCTTCATGACTGGAATTATTCACAATTACAAAGTACTTTTTTGTCTCTTTATTATAATACTCAATAGGTTTGCCATCATATGAAATATGCAAAACCTCGGCATATGATAGGCCATTAAGCAAAACCATAAGGAAAGCGATGCACCGGATGTTCTTTCCCAAGCTGAATAATCGATCCAAAACCTTAAAGTTAAAAGCATCCATAATTATTCCTGAAAAAATTCATAAAGATTTTTATCCATATCGAGCAACAATTTCCTAAAATACATTGCCTCAAACTCTAGTGGCGCAATATAAACCGTCCTCATACCAACAAGATTGCCACCAATAATATCAGAAAAATGCTGATCACCCACCATCAGGACTTTCTCAGCCGGCAAACGGATCAAATCAGCGAGCACTTTTCTCATGAGATAGGGTAAAGGTTTATACATTCGGCATACTGCAGGGATATCAAGATAATTTGAGACTTTTATAACTCTATTCTTATTAGAATTATTTGTGGCGATGCATAATCTAATACCCGCAGATTTCAAATCTTCAACCCAGCTCAAGCATTGTAATGAAGGTACATCTTCAGATCGGGGAACAAGTGTATTGTCTAAATCCAGAACTACACCTTCTATAAAATGATTTTGTAGATATTCAACAGTAATATCACAAACAGAATCAAATATATCATCCGGGGTAACATATTCTTTCATTTTTTTTAACAACATCGGCTACTCCCATTTAATTTACAGGCGAAATAATACTCAGCTAAACTTAAATATTCTGTGTTATATCAAATATTTTGTTTACAACATTAAATAATTCCGGTGAAATCAAAGTAATATCATCTATGGAATTAATGTTCTTAGAAGAATTCAATACATTTTGAACATTTTTAGAATTATAGTAATCAAGCAATGGATAAACGCTATTCACAACTCTCTTTTTAACAACTTCCTTTATATAATTTTTATCAGCAGTATAATAACTTAATTGAATTGTTTTTAGTTCATAATTTATTGTGTTTATAAATAATAAATATTTAACGAGATAATTATCAACCAGGGACTCCCATTCGGCATTTGTGTTCACAGAAGCACTCAACCCGTTCACCATAAGGAGCGAATCTTTAGTTAAGCTACAGAATTCGAGCATAATACCAATATCGTTAACTCCAGAGGTGATAAGCGCGATAATGTCCGAAGGAGGATAGATCGTGTACTTTTTCCAGATATTCCCGGCAAGAAGTGCCTTGGCTAAAGCAATTTTATTATAACCACGGGCATAATAAAGCATTCCATAAAGTGATTTTGATATTCTGATGCGTTTCTCATATTTATAATCAGCAATAAGAGATATTGATTGATTGATCATATCATTGGCACTTTTATACATCTCAAGTTGATCATAAAGATTTAGCATATTACCTTTTATCGACTTGTTGGTAACGATACCGATACGATAAGAAGCACTGATGACATAAGGCATAATGCTATGCATCTTGTTTTCGCTTATTTTCTTATTCTTGCTCAGCAAATCAAAGGCATATTTAAGAAGGTCCTGATAATTACTGATAGCAGTAGTATAGATACTATGCTGTTCTTTAGCCTGGCCCCTTCTGTACAGGCTATCCAGATAATCAATATCTTCATCGTTAACAAGTTGACAATTAACTATTTTATCGGTAATTCCTATTATTTTAGGCATATTACTTAGAGTTGGATCTTCCTTAACTTCCACCTGTAGATCATTAGCAACCACAGGACTTTCAGCTATTTGAACATTCTTCTTTACATCCGTTGCCGCACTAACAGCACAAGAAAGCAACCACAACGCCAGGACATTGATAATTAAGGTTATTTTTATAAAACTTCTCATATTTCTCCTCTTTTCCGAATACATTTATTTCTAACTAAAATTTTTTATCATCATAATTACTGCCGGTCCTAAAAGGATCATAAACATAGCAGGAAGAATGAACAAAACCATCGGGATCATCATTTTTACCGGAATCTTTGCAGCCTTCTCCCTGACTCGCTGAGATCGTTTGATACGTATCTGCTCTGATTGAAGCGACAATATCTTTCCCATGCTCATACCAGTCTTCTCACCCTGTACGACAATAGTAATAAAAGACGTTAGGTCCGGCTGATTGACCCTCTTCCCCAAATCAACCATCGCAGTTGCCCGATTTTTCCCCATACGTATTTCGTAAGCCATACGCCCGAGCTCCTCGGATAGCGGACCCGTAGTTTTCGCTACAACTCGGGAAAAAGCGCTATTAAGATCAAGCCCTGCCTCAACGCAGATCTTCAGAAGGTCAAGGGTAAACGGCAACGATTTTTCTACTTCATCATGACGTTTTTGAGTATTTTGCTTAATCTGCAAATCCGGCAAAAAGAACCCAAACAAACAAGCGCCAACCATAGTCAGAAGAGACTTCCCCTGAAATCCTCCCCCTTTCATAACAATTAGCAGCCCGCCTACAAAAAGAAAAATCAACCCTAAAAATATTTTCATCGCCAACAATTCCGAAACTTTCATTTCCATACCGGCAGTTACAAGCTTTCTGCCGTATCGGTCAAATATTTCTGCAGGCAAAAAAGCACGCATCTTTTCGCCGAGTTGCTTGCCTAATAAGACAAGTAAAGGGCTGGTCCCCTTCTGAAGTCGCTCTTTCTGCGGTTTTTTTCTATCTTTATCAAGTACTTTCTTATGCTCCGAGGCAGTTGCGAATTGGATCCGGCTTTTAATCTCAATGTTTTTTTTGGGTGCGTTAAATGCCATCACAAAAACGAGGACAGTAATAATAATAAGAACTAAAATAATTATTAGCATAGTCAAAACGCCTTCTTATCAGTTAAAATTCAATTTTTACCAATATCGAAATAGTTCCTGCGCCTATAGCAAGTAGTACCAAAGCGCAACCTAATATTACCATTCCCGGAAATGTTGTCCATAACAGCGAAATATAATCCGGATTGAAAAAATAGACAAAAAGCGCAATAAGCCAAGGAAGCGCGCCAACCATAATGCCGGACATTTTCCCTTGTGCGGTTAAAGCATTTACTTCACCAATTATTTTTATGCGGTCCCGGATGGTTTCAGCTATTTTTTCTAGTATCTCAGATAAATTACCACCGATCTCTAATTGTATCAAGATAGCCGTAACAAGAAGATCAAGGTCCTTACTATCAACTCTTTTCGTTAAATTGGTCAAAGCTTCTTCAAGTCCTAAACCATACTGGACTTCTTGAAGTACTTTTGAAAACTCTTCTCGTACCGGTGACGCCATCTCTTCAGCAATAACCTGCAACGCTTGCCTCAAACCGAATCCTGCCTTCAGGATATTTGCAATTAACGTCGACGTATCAACCAGCAGATCATTAAACTGCTTATTACGTTTTTTAATTTTCATCCTGATAAATAAAAGAGGGAAACATAAACCGATCCCCCCAAAAAGAAGGCTAATGATAATAACTTTTGTAAGAATAAAAAAAATTGTTGCGATAATCAGATATCCCATGATATGCAAAGCAACGATCTCAGTAACGGAAATATCGAGATCGGCTTTATCAAGAAGCTTTTCCAGTTTATCAGAATAATCCTTAGGAAGATATTTATTAACCAAGCTTTGATAGCCATCAACAGCCTGCACAAGAAAATTCTTCTCTTTTTGTGCCTCCGAAGGACGATTCTGTCCGATATATTTCAGTCGCTCTTGGACATCTTTTCTCGCAGAAATTTCCTGTGACCTAACTGCAACAGAGATAGAAACAACCAGAATAGTAACGGAAAGAAAGATAATAAGCGTAATAATAAACAATTATTTCACCCGTTTTTCTAATGCGCGTAAGGATCAAATATAGCTCTGTCGATATCTAATCCTTTGGCTTCAAACTTTTCGTAGAAGGTGGGAACAACGCCCGTCGCCTCAAAACGTCCGATAACTTTTCTAGTTTGAGGTTCTATTCCCGTTTGAACGAAACGAAATATAGGCTGCATAGTAACGATATCCCCTTCCATACCTGTTACTTCGGTAATCTCAATAACTTTTCGGGTGCCATCTTGCAGCCTTGACTGCTGGACAATGAGATGGAAAGCGGAAGCTATCTGCTGCCGTATAGCTTTAACAGGCATATCCATTCCGGACATCATAACCATAGTCTCAAGCCGAGCTATCATATCTCTAGGTTTGTTTGCATGGCCTGTTGTAAGCGAACCATCATGTCCGGTATTCATCGCTTGAAGCATATCAAGGGCTTCTCCGCCTCGGACTTCTCCAACAACAATCCGCTCCGGCCTCATACGTAAACAGTTCTTTATCAAATCCCGAATACTCACTTCGCCCTTACCCTCCATGTTCGGCGGACGCGTTTCCAGCGTCACCACGTGATCCTGCTGAAGTTGTAATTCTGCAGAATCCTCAACAGTAATAATCCGGTCTTCTTCCGGAATAAATGAAGACAGAACATTAAGCAAGGTAGTTTTTCCGCTCCCCGTACCTCCGGATACAATGATATTCAAATGACCTTCAACACAAGCTTTTAAAAATTTTCCCATCGATTCAGTCATTGATCCATATTTAACAAGATCGCTAACCTGCAAGGGTTTTGAGGAAAATTTCCGAATAGTAATGGTAGGTCCTTTGAGAGCAAGCGGCGGAATAATTGCGTTAACACGAGACCCATCAAGTAGTCGCGCGTCAACCATCGGCATACCCTCATCGATTCTTCTGCCGACTTGCCCGACAATCCGGTCAATTATCCTCTTCACATGTTCGTTATCCTTAAAAACAACATCACTGAGAGTCAATTTTCCTTTGTATTCAACATAAGTCTGATGAGGACCATTAACCATTATCTCAGAAATCCCCTCATCTTGAATTATCTTCTCAAGGGGCCCCAAACCGATAGTCTCATCAATGACTGCACGAGTTAAATCCAGTTTTTCAGTCCTCGACATATAGGTGTTCTGTTCTTCTTTTTCAAGGATCTTCATTACTTCTTTTTCAACATCTTTCTTAATCTGCTCTCTTTCAGCCGGGTCCTTAGAGGTTAGTTGTTCTTCAGTAATACTTAACTCCCCTTCTTTTATGAGTTTCTTATGGATTTCTATTACTCTATCAAGAAAAGCGTAGCGCTGCCTCATATCGAGCTTGGTTTTTCTTTTCTCATCTTCACTATTTGCAGACATCACATCGGGCTTCACTTCCGGCGTTGCTGAAACTGCTGACTGAATCTGAAGCTCCGGTCTCTCGGTCTCTGGTTTCGTTATTCTGGCAAGTGTTGACTCGATAGAAACATCATTAGGATAGTATGCTTTAGAATGAACCTGAGGTGACGCTGATTCAGGTGCGAATGATTTCTCTTGAGCAAAAAAAGCACTCTTGAATTTATCATGATCGTCGGAAACAGGTTTGGGGATAGCATCTTCTTTATTACTCTTATCTTTTGATAAACGATCTAACAAAGACATAAAAAAACCTCCGTTATTTCTTTAACCATTTGAATAAACCTTTTTTTTCATCAGATTTATCCGTACCTTTGGACCCGGATGGCACATCTTTCTGGAACGAAGGTTCGACAACATAGCTCAGATTCCTTATTGCGGCAGTTATAGCAGTACCCGGTTGATGAAGCACAAACGGTTTCCCTTCATTGATCGATTGCAGCACAACATTCTTGTCATACGGTATATGCCCGCTGGAAGTCCAATTAAGATGGGATTCAACGTCTTTGATCTCAATCTCACTGCTACTATTGAATTCATTAACAATTATTTTGATTTTCTCAGGAGAATAATAAAGCGCTCGCATTTTGTTCAGACTTATATTGGTATTTCTTATACATGGAATATTAAGTGACATAAGCACAAATATGATATCTGAGATATCCAGGATATCAATAGTTTGCTCAACAAACATTTTTTTCAAATCAAGAATAACATAATTATATGCTGTTTTTAGTGTATTAAGTATGGTGATCAAATCAGAAACTTTCATGGTAAGATCTTCATGCGGCCCAGGCAGGATTTTTACACCGCTCGAATGACTTAACAGCATACTTTCGATAAATTCAATATCTGATTGCGAATTAGACGCTACAATATCAGTCATTGATCTTTCATTGTAGAGATCAAGCACAATCGGCACACTCCCGAACAATGCATTTCCATCAACAACAACAACGCTGCCATTGGTCACTCGTTTCAAATCAATAGCCAAATTGACCGCCATAACAGTCTGCCCGACACCACCCTGAGTGCTGAAAAATGAGATTATTTTTGAATTCTGTACTTTGGAACCTTCATCATTTTTTTGTTTATCTCTTCGATCTTTTTCTATAAACCCAACAGATTTATTGATTGCATCATTTAATCTCTCGGCATGAAATGGTTTGATCAAGAGATCTCTTGCTCTGATCTCAACACCCAATCTCAAGTACTCCGGATTAGGAATATCTGCAACTGCTAATATATAGGGACAATCAATCATCGGATCAGCAATAAAATCCTGAGCCATATTCATATTAAACAATACAACATCAGGCCGACGGGTGATAACGATCTCTTTCAATTCTTCGTAGCAAGTAACAGCACCTATTATCGTTACAAAAGGAGGCAACAACTTTTTAATATCGTCAATATTTTCATGTTCTTTATTAGCAATAACTATTTTCATGGTAACCTGTAATAAGCATACCGCATTATTTTATTTCAATATCATACCACCTCTTCCACCAAAGCAGCAAAAGAGGCACAAATTCAAAAAGTATCTTTACTTTATTTAATAATATGTTGCGTTAACGTAATAATCAATTCAATATCTCTAGTCTTTTTCGATGTCGACTTAAACAACTCTCCGATAAAAGGTATATCACCTAAAAGAGGCACCTTATAAACCGACTCAGTCTTTTCCTCTTTTACCAGGCCGGCGATAACAATTGTTTCGCCGTCTTTTACGGTCATTACCGTGCTGGTCTTGCGTTTCTGAACGGAGGGATATCCTTGATAACGCTCTGCAGTCAGATTCGACACCTCGAATTGGACATACGTTGTAATCGTCCCATTGAAGTTAGTCTGCGGAAATACCGTCCCGATAACCCCGGACTCAATATAAGTAATAGCAGATTTCCCATCAACATACTGAATAAAAGGAACACTTTCACCGACATTGATTCTAGAAACTTCACCGCTCTGAACCAAAATCTTCGGCGTAGCCAGCATTTTGGCTCTTCCATCAGTTATCAATGCAGTCATTTGCTGGGCAAAAATAGTATTATAAATCGAACCTAAAGTGTAAGTAAATACGCCACCCTCGGTCTCGGAAAACTTCCCTGTAAGATTATTTCCATTTGCTTCACTAAGCGCTTTAAGGCTATTACTATAATCTTTATCTACTTCAGCAACTTTAGCAGTAATAAGTATCTGCTCTATTGGCGTATCTATTTTCTCAAGGACATCTTGAATTCTTCTTAATTCATCAGTCGTCCCCTGGACTGCAATTGTATTGAGATCAATAAATACCGCATAATTTTTCTCGTCCAGAATACTTTTCAGTATTATATTTAAAGCCTCGACCACACTAACCCTTACGCCAACTTCACCAGCGGCACTCGGGCTCTTCAGCTTAAGATTTTTAAGTTTGAATACTTTAGCCTGAACGACTGCCGATTTTTTAGAAACAATAATATAATAAAGCTCCTGCTTCCCTTTATCATCCCATATCGTCATCGTTGTATTGCCGATATTCTTTGCATTAACAAGTATTTGCCTGGGGTCAAGCAATAGGGTATCTGCAACATCAGAGCTTCCAAGCGCGACCTTCTTTATATCAGAAACATTCTTAAATATCCTGGTTTCTCCAAGAGCCAGTAATATTTCTTTGCTATTCTTATCAATACTCTTGATTCCCTCAAGCAGGTATCCCTGTACAATGCGTTCCACCGGAGGAGTGTTTTTGCGGGCAGAAGCTTGCGATTCATCCAGGTTATTCTTTTGAGCAGGAGTATCTAGGTCTTCATCAACTGCTGCCGGCTGCCTGTTGACTGTATCCGGTTTAAGTTCGTTGCTTTTAGGCACTTCACTCCGGGTTATAGCGGATTCAGGAACGAACTCTATCATTTTCTTAATAAGCAATGCCTGTCCCGGATAGATTTTTTTTGGGTTGGCTATTTCATTATCTTTAATCAAAGCATCAAGTAGAATCTCATATTTTTCTGCTATAGAATTTAAGGTCTCTCCCGGTTGTATTACATGCTTAGTCGTCACAACTTTTTTTATTATAGGGGAAAGATTACCCGCACTGTCATTGTTCGCAGAAACCTCACCGGCAGATTTACTCTGAACACCAGGGAAACTGGCTGGGTTTGCTTCGATGGAAGTTTTAATATCATCGGTTGCCACAACAAAACCGGCTTTATTCATATAGGATATAATATCATCTGCTTTATTCTGGAACCGAAGCACGCGACGAAGTTCTTGAAGCGTAGTACTTCCGAAATTACCGATGAACTCTTTTCCCGGGCTGATGCCCATAGATTCAATCTGAAAGGCTGATATAACCTGCTTAGTCCTCGAATCAAAAACTCCCTGGGTAAGATAGTTACGGGTCACAAACTTAGCTCCTTGATTATCGTCGAGTTCCTCAAGCATAGCCTGTAACACTTTTATTGAAGGGGAGAAGTACTCTTTTTGGTTCACTGCTTGAAAGATTAGATTTTCTTTCATGATCTCATCAAAATCAGACGCGATTCTTTTTGAGACAGCAGGGTTATCTTCACAGTAAGCAAATGCTGACCCTAAAATAATAAAGGTAATAAATAATAAAAAATATCTGACAATTCGTGATATCAAGAGTTAATTATTTCCTCCAATCTTAAGGATTATCCCAAATAACAACATTCTGTTGCGTACCTTTTATGACTTCTACCTTATATTTTTTCTTGTTCGAATCCTTGAGGCTGACTGGCTTTGACGCAGGTTTTCGTAGTTGTTTATAAACAGGCTGGTTCGATGAATTAAGTAATCTTGCAACGTCCTCCGTCGACCGTGTTGATATCCGGGAAGACCCTCCGGTACCAGCACTGATAACTTCGCTAAGGTTTGCCCCGCGAGAATATACATTCTCTTTATCGTTAAAAGACCGTAGCGCCAAAGAAAGCCGGCCTTTTTCATTTGCCAATGTCAACCTTTCGGCTTCATCAAGAGACAATGCAAACGTAACTACCGCATTTCCGGAATACCCGGATGATTTATCCTTCTCATCGCCTACAAATTCTGTTGTTTGATCTATGGCAAGTATTTCTACTTGTTGCAATACGGTTATTGTTCTTGTTTGAGGACCGCCAGCATCTCCCGCAAGCCCTTCGAAGGTAACAAGAACATCAACAAGATCTCCTGGCTGGATCAATCCTGCAATCCCGGCATCCGAAGCTACTCTTACCGAAACAGCACGTTTATTCGGAGGAATTTTAAAAGATAGTCCCAGCGATGAGCCTTTTTCTTTTATTTTTGATTTTAAAAGTTGCTCACCGGGTATCAATACCGAAGAATTTACCTTGCCAATCGCATCTTTTGTAACAGTAACGGCATCCGGCAAAATATATTCCTTAGGAAGATACTTGAGGCTAACCATCTGCTCAACGATAACATCCCGTGACTTAATGTTAATGGCAGCAACAACAACCGGGAATTGAGGGATATCTTCCTTAACATTTTTCACTTGTTTTTTTATATAAAGGTTTACTGCTAATGTTGTGATTAAACCTAATATTACAGCTAAAATCAAAAACTTCTTGTTAACCAATAGAGCATTCCACCACCTTAGACTTTACTTAAAATTTTATCATACAGTTAATAAATATAACAAGGCAAATGAATATTTCTTATTAACATAAAGCTATTTATCTATGAGTAGTCTTAATTATAAGCAAAGACAAGAGCATTTTGAGAGAATCCTTAACAATTTTTACGCGGCTATGTTTTTCATTTCGCCACGTTACAGGTACTTCTTTGATGCAAAAGCCCATCTTTCTTGCCAGATACAGAATCTCAACATCAAAAGCGAAGCTTATAATTCTCTGTTTAGGAAATAATGCCAGCACTGCTTTACGAGTGAATAATTTAAACCCGCACTGCGTATCTTGAATCCCTGAAAAAACGAGTAATTGGACAAGTTTGTTAAAGGTTTTCCCCATAAGCTGTCGATAAAAAGGCTGCCTGATTTCCAAAAGGGAAGAATCAAGGCCTCGGGAACCAATAACAATATCACAGCCATTTTGTATCTCAACTAAAAATCGGTCAAGTTCTTCTATCGGGGTAGAGAGGTCAGCATCGGAAAACAATACCAGGTCTCCTACAGCTTGCAACATACCGCGTCTGACAGCAGCACCCTTACCGCTGTTTTTTTCCTGAGTAAGAATAATTATGGGAATCTCCGGATCGCATTGCAGAGAAACAATGCCGACAGTCCCATCAATCGAGCCGTCATCAACAACAATAATTTCTGCATCCATTGTGGTCCGGCTCAAATAGGAAACTACTTTTTTGATAGTAGCACCTATCCGCAATTCTTCATTGTATGTGGGAATTACGATCGATAACTTCATTTATTTTTCCTTTTGCGCAACGGCATAAACTGTACTGCCAAAAGGCACTGCGCAGAATTCTCTCTCAAAAACACACACCCGGTACAGCAACTTATTTATCACTGACGGAGGGAGTACCTGGTCGATATACGTACCATTTTTCTCTTTAAAAGCAGTTATCTTTTCTTTTATTATTATAAATGATCTGAGTACGAGCAGCAAAGGAAATAGTATCCCATAATAATATCCAAGCTTTTTAAGAGCAAAACCACTTTTTTTCATAGCAAAGGAAAGTGAGGTGCCGGTATATCTTCGCTTATGAGACAAAGCTTTGTCATGACCCGACCATAACCACTGGTATGCGGGCACAGTTACCACCACATAACCTCCTGGTGAAAGTATCCGAAAGATCTCTTTCAACCCGGCTCCGTCATCCTCAAGATGCTCAAGCACATCTGAGGTGACCACTAAAGAAAAAAAATTGTCAGCGAATCCGGTAACAGCAGCATTCCCTTTTACAATAAGGGCTTTCGAATGATCCGATGCATAATTGATCGAGGCATCGGACATGTCGAGGCCAAAAAGCTGATAATCGCTAAAATGATTAGAAAAACACGTTTCAAGAACATGCAAAAATCTTCCCGTACCACAGCCCATGTCCAAGACGTTGCCAGACAATTGTTTAAAAGGAATAAGCTTGTGAAGAATAAACTCATCCTTTGCCCGAAACCACCAATGATCATCCTCAACACGTCTCATATGTCGGATTTCTTTATCATCCACAGCATTTTACCTGTTAATTATTTTCGCGAAAAAAGCAGGGCTTTTTTATCTTCTTTCTCCAGGAACCAATCATTGCTTACTCTGAGCAAAAATTTTGATATAGTTTGCTCTTTATCAACGAGTATATAGTTAATATTATACTTTTTCAAAACCTCTTCCCATCCATTTTGAAGACCCATCACTTTGTAATACTCATC
The DNA here is from genome assembly GCA_003242895.1 of Candidatus Margulisiibacteriota bacterium. Classification (NCBI taxonomy): domain Bacteria; kingdom Bacillati; phylum Candidatus Margulisiibacteriota; species Candidatus Margulisiibacteriota bacterium. The sequence goes on along the minus strand of QKMY01000061.1, from coordinate 20,948 downwards.
CATCCCCTTCTTTTGAAAAATATCCAGCCGGCCATCAATAAACACCTTATTATCCGGTAATTCCCAAATCAGATACCCACCCCAACGATACTGATTGAACATATTTCCATTGAGTTTCTTGGTTTTCAAATAGTCGACGACTTCATAAGGATAGACTGTTTTATCAATACCGATACCTAAGGGTTTATCTAACTTACCGCTTAAAACAAAAAAAGACACAATTGCGATAAAAACAACAAGAGTCCCATGGATACTTAGCTTTTCTTCCAGGCAAACAAAATTATCCGACCGGTCCTTAAAATAATTGATTATTTTCTGAATTGTCTGCTTCCCTTTGTGCGGAGCAACCTGAAAAAAGCTATCAAAAAAATGAGCCATCGTCCCTTGGACCTGGGGAGCAATAATCGGCAAGACAACGATAACAAACAAGGGAACATGCCGCTGAGCCGAAAACGCAAAATAGCCAAAGACCAGGATCAGAGCGAGTTCATCAAGCTTTGGTCTGATCGATGAAAGAGACAGCATAGAAATAACAAACAGGAATACCAGAACAAAATCCTTGCTGTTTTCCCAGGAAGAGACCATCCATTCCTGAATAATTTTATGAAAATCAGGCATTTTATCCCCGACATAAAGCAAGGGATAAAGAACACCCCTATATGTGTTAGGATTGATAAACGTACAGAGAAAAGACAATGCCGTAATCCCTATCAGACGATTGATCCGGGATTGGGGAAATACATCGTCCTTATTAAATTGAAAAAGGTTATTAAAGGTTTCGGCAGCGATACAGGCCCCCAAGTAAATAAAGCCGATAACATACCCGCCATGCAGATTTATCCAGACAATAAAAAGGACCGGCAATACAAGCAATACTTTATTGTTGTTATAGTACTTATATTCGTTATACAGGTATATTAGAAACGTCAAAAACAGGACAGTAAACAAATGAGGCCTCTCACCCCATATTTTTGAAGTAGCGAACAAGGTTATAATAGTGAGAAAAAGAGCAACAAAAATATCAATCCTTTTCCTCATCATAATCTTAAAAACCATACCCAGGCTAAATGCCGCCAGCAATGCCCTGAGCAGCATGATGCTTCCGGCTCCAAACGTTTTATTGAGGAGGTAAAAAATCACTTCACTTCCCCATTCATGGAGAATCCAAGGTTTGCCATAAGCAGTAAAAGAAAAAATATCCGTAGTAGGGAATATGCCTTGAAGCAAGACCTGTCCTGTCCTTAAGTGCCACCACATGTCAAAATCCTTCATTGTCTGATGGGCCATAAACATAATGACAAAAACAAGAACCACGATCAAATCAAAAATCGAAGGTAAAAATAATCTTGAGATAAAGGGTATTTCTTTTTTTTCCATAACTCTATTCTAACTTATTTTTTCAGTATACTTAAAATAATTTGCAGACCAAACGTTCTTTATCCTTATGCTTTATAAAAGTTTTTTATAATATTTTCCAGTATTTGTCGAGAATGGATATTATAATAGCCTTTTTTTAATACCAGGTATCCGTCCTTATGATAATAAACGCCATAGCTGTTATTATCGACTAAACTAAAAAGCTTCCAGGCTATTTGCGGCCTGGTGATAAGCAGCATATAATCAAATCGTGCTTTGCTCACCTCTCCATAATAGCTATTTGTAAGGTCCATAACAACATAATCGACACTTTCAGCCTTCAAGGGAAAGCGATATATTTCCAGGCGTTGAGCAAAGTAAATACCAAGATTTTGCTGGACCGAGACAGAAGCATCCGGGGGAATAATTTTTTTTATTACTGCAACTTCCTTGTAGTGCTGCTGAGGATAAAAATCCTGCAAATAATAACGCAGCGGTGCCACCGAATAGGGAAGCAATCCCTGGGTTAAATGAATAATCAGCGAAATACCTACAATCCCAGTCAACACCGGATAAGACCATTGCGGCTTTCGATATTTGATTTTTTCTAACACCATAACTGCTCCCAAAAAAAAGACAGGTGCAACAACTGCAGAATGGTAAAAAAACAGGCTGTGCATCATCTCGGTCGAATCTAACAGGTTAATAGCAATCGTAGGGATACTGATGAGAAGCACCGGGGTAAAAAAAGGAAGGAGCATTAGAGGAAAGCCAAGGAACATCAAATAGCTTCCCCGGTCTTGGGTGCATAGTGTCTTTAGTACATACATTGGCCTCGCAAACAGAGTATGGAGAATCTCGCCAAGAGAAGTCCCCAGCCACGCAAACCGCGAGACATACCCTGAACCATAGAGATTCGAACCACCGGCAAGGAGAGGATGCTCATGAAGAGGCGAAAAAGAAGGAATTATCACTTTCATTACCAAAACAAAGGCAATTGCACCAAGGAAGACAGCTGCAAAACCTTGCATATATTTTTTTCTAGTCAGCAGATACATCCCCATGCCGACAAGGGTTAGCGGCATCTCTTCCTTTATGAGCAATAATAGAATGGCTAGTATCCAGAACAGTTTCATCCGTTCTTCAATTATCGCCCAGATCATAAAAGATATGACCGGGACTGCAAGCACTATCGGATGAAAATCATAAAGGTTCGCATTCTCTAATGCCGGATACAAAAAATAACAAGCCGTCAAAAGGACTGCAAAAAAAGGGGATAATCGCTTCTTCGCTAACAGGTAGAGCGGAATTGCACCAACAGCAATCGCCAGGGTCTGGAAAAACAGCAACCAGAGGGGAGAAGCCCAGATAAAATAAAAAGGTACAAAAACGAGCAAAACAGGATCAAAATGTTCATTAAACCGTGTTAAAAGAAGTCCGTCAGCGGTATTAGACTGATGTAAAAACTTACCATGCAGGGTAGACCAAACTGCCTGGTCCATATTCCCCAGATCATTCAAGTACGTCTTATGAGTATCAAACCGTAAAAAAGATAACACCGTGAAAATCAAGACATAAGCGACGAATAACGCCATAAATATACGATTATATTTATCTGCAAATAATTTCATTTCAACTCCAACTGAGATTTCTCAGCCAACACCATAGTCCAGGGAAACGGTGAAGCTATAGCAACAACGGTACCGTACGCCTTTACTAGATCGAGGAACCCGGACCGTCCCCATAACTGGATATGCCCGGGATGGTTCCCAAACTGCTTAAGGTATTTTCCTCTCAACAGAGAAGACAATCGGAAAAAAGGTTCGTGAGGAACACTCACGATCACATAACGGCTGGAAATACGGAACAACTCCGACAAGGCCTTTCCCGGATCTTCAAGATGTTCGAGCACTTCGGTACATACTACCAGCTCATAGGCCTCATCCTTGCAGGTAGAAGCGTAGATATTATCTTCCCATAGCTGAGCCGCCGGAAGTTTTATTTTCGCTTGTTCAAGCAATTCCGGCACAAGCTCGAATCCGTTAAGCTCGGGAGGAGCTAATAATCTTTCATGGAGAACACGCAATAAATATCCTTCCCCGCAGCCCGCATCGAGCAGTGTTTTTACTGAGACCGACTCGATAAGTTTGATTAATTTAGTTTCAAAATTAAACAACAAGGCCTGGGCCACAAGGTTTTTTGATCTGTATTTTTTCGAATCATACGGCTTGCTCATGATTTTTTCCTCTCAAAAAGATAACTGCGCCAATGCACGCCGGAAAGACAGAATCAAACAAAAACAACAGAAGCGAAGCTTGGATCGCTACATAGTAGGGAATACCAAACGTAGCAAGCAGGACCATTCCCGCCGCCTCACGGATTCCCAGCCCGCTAATCGTGAACGGAACAGCGCTCGACAGCATCATAATAGGCACAACCAGAAAGATCACCACCAAAGAAACAGAACTGTGTAAGCTGACAAACAGATAAAATTGTACCATTACAATAGCATATGAAATGAACGTAATCATGAGTAACCTGTACATTGGCTGATCTCGAAGCATATCGCGGATATTCTCGATCTGCTCTTTAATAATTTTTCGGGAAAAGCACCTGCCGGCAAGCCGGAAAAGAAACAGTCTCAGGTTCTTATCAAATAAAAAAGCGATAAGCAGAATAATGCCGGCCAGGATAATTCCAAATACGATATCGCCAGCGAAATGCCGTGTTCCGTACAGGGCAAGAACGATAACAGCTATTAACTCAAGCAGTTTATCAAAAAATACCAAGGGAATATAATTCAGTCTTTTATCCGGAGGCAGAAAAAAAACCCGGGACACCTCCCCCAACCGGCCCGGCGTTATCAACCCGCCAACCAGCCCTGCCATATAGGACTTAACAGATATGGAAAAGTGATGCGAATTCTTTCTGCACACAATGATATGCCATTTCCAGGCTTTCAGCACCACGTACACTGGGACCAGACACAAACTAACCAGCAGCAGTGGAAGATGGGAAAAAGAAAACGAGCTCACCAAATGAACAACATCTACTTTTTTTAAAATAAAGACAAAAAAAACAAAAGTAATTGCCACTTTAGCAACAAAAATCAAACGTTTTCTTAGTAGCCCGTTATATTTACCTACCATTCGACTCAACCCTATAATCCGACAATTCCTATACTACAGAGGTCACAGCCCATAACCTATAAATATAATATCATTTTCTAATAAACCCAGACGCTTATTTTATCTTTTCAGGCAGAATCCAATATTTTAGCAAGGAAAACGTACCTATTGCTAGCTTCTTTATATGAGCCAGGTTCCTTATCCCGAACAGATAGCTCAGCACAACTTTCGGCCTCACATAAAACCTGAAAAAAGCTCGTTTTTTTGCTGCAATAAGCTCTTCTCGCGTAAGATCGTGAGGGATAAAGGCCGGCTCAACATACATATTCATTTTATTCCAGGCTTTATTGAAGCTTCCGTACTGTTCAGCAACACTATGCAATTCCGTACCTGGGAATGGTGTAAGAAAGTTCATTTTAAAGTCATTCAGCTCAAGGCTGCATGCAAACCTGATCGTCCTGTCAATCGTAGCTTTAGTCTCTGTGGGGAATCCCACCATGAAATATCCGAGGCTCCTGATTCCGACTTTCTTCGTTAACGCCAAAGCGTTCCTGATCTGAGCAAGTGTAACGTTCTTCTTCACAAGGTCCAGTATCTCCTGACAGCCGCTCTCAATACCATATGAGATTTGCCAGCAGCCGGCTTTTTTCATGAGACGCAGGACATCTTCGTTAATCGTATCAACCCTTGCATAACATGACCATGACAGATCAAGCTTCAGGCTGATAAGTAACTCGCACACCTTGATGAGCCGTGCCCGGTTAGCCACAAAAATATCGTCAAGTATCCGGATATCCCTAATACCATAAGTATTATAAAGATGTAAAATCAACTCAATAATCCGTTCAGCCGAATGACCGCGGCATATTCGGCCCATGGCGCCCTGAAAACAAAAGGTACATTTTGAACCGCAGCCGCGAGTAGTTACCAGAGAACAGGAAGGGCTGTTATTACAGGCGGTTGCAGGAGTATGATAGTATTTTGTAAGTTCAGGAAGCAGGTCCCAGGCAGGGATCGGCAAATCATCCAGGTTTTTGATAAAAGGTCGCGGCTCTGTTTTAACAAAACCCTTTTTATCTCTATAAATAATTCCGGGAACTAGATTAAGCGGCAAACCCTGGCTCAGGGCAGAAACAAGTTCTGTGCAGGTGAGTTCCCCTTCGCCAATGATCCCGACATCAAAAGCTGAGTAGGTCGTCAGTGTTTCCTCAGGAACAGCCGTAACATGAACACCGCCGATAATCAGAGGAACCGCCGGGAACCGCTGCTTAATCTGATCAGCCAGTTTTCCGGCATTATCAATCCCCAGGGTTACAGAGGTTATCCCAATAAGGTCCGGGGCTTGGAATTCGAGAGCATTAATAACGGCTAACGTAGTAAGTTCCTGAACTTGTGCGTCGATAATGCTGAGTTCGTATCCTTGAGCTCTCAGATAAGCAGCTAAGGAACACAATCCCAGATTAGGCTCGGTGCTGCCTGCTCCGGCAAGCTTACCGTACATCTCTTCCGGGGCTATCGATGGATTAATTAAGGTTATTTTTTTTATCATTTATATAATTTCCTTATGGTTACATATAATTATTTAGCACTATCATTAAAAATATCAATTTTCTTCTGTACCCGCTGCTGATTATACAGCGAGACCAGGTCTTTCATCCGGCAACAATAAGCTTCATGATCAGCAGCTACAGTATCAACGAACCGGCTATATTGCGCCAGAACATCTTTTTGCATCAGCAAATGCGGTTCAGGATGCGCACAAAGCACAGCCACGCCGCCAACTGCCTTGATAAAGGCCAGCTTTTTCATCCAGGTCTCGAAAAGAGCATCTCCTCGGATTCCCTGGAAAACCAGCGACGAATCGAGCGGCAGCGTAATCGGCATATGGACGACACCTTCAATGCTATAAGGAAACAGATACCCGCATCCGCCCCGTCCCGGATCAGGAGAAAGTATCCCAGTATCAACGCAGCTGCTGTCGTAAAGGAACTTCTTCGAAATATTTTTTCTAAGCATCCTGGTCATGTAGAGAGATGGCGAGCGAAGCCCGACCTGTGTACCGGTGAGCTCATCAAAAACACCTGCGATCAAGCGTAACCTTGCCACCATCTCTTTTTCTGGAAGAAACGCAAGTTTATTATCATGAACATCTCCATGACTGGCAAGCTCGTCACCAGAAGCAATAAGGTCTCTCAAGTAATGACTGTCCAAAGTATAGTCGCTAGAAAGAAGAAACCAGGTCGCCGGAATATTTTTTTTTCTCAGAATAGTGGAAACAAGAGGAATTGACTTATAGCTATCGATAGAATCAATATCATGGGTCATACAAACGCCATAGCGTTTATTATCAGGATACTGCAATTTATTAAGCACTCCTGTTTTAAGAAATACTGAGTGTAAGGCCATAAGCGAAGGTTCAATCGGCCATTGAGGAAAATTCTGATTTTTGGCAGAAAAATGGAAAAAGCTTTGTATTTTTTTAATATTCCTTCGAAACTTTTTGGGAACAATTCTTCTAATATCAAATGGCAGCCTGGCGTAGAGAGGACGCCGGGATACAAAGGCGTTATCGCACATGATAGCTCTCAACGTTTTCCCGATATCAAAGTTATAGATAGGTTGAGAACCATTTTGCGTTATCAGCGGTATGCGATCGCTATCGCGTTGCCCCCACATGATGACCTCTTCGTTTCGAGGACGGGTAATTCTTACATCAACTAAAGGAAGGGCTGCTTTAACGGTAAGCCAGGGAGCCTTATAGGCTTCGTTGATCGTCAAATCATATTCGATGCCTGTCATTTAGGACAGCGATCTTCACATGATTTGCAGAGTTTGTCCACCCGGTCCTGAAGTGAAGCGATCTGCTCCGCTAAAAACCCAACCATCAAAATAAACATCCCGGAAAGCAGCAAAAAAAAAGCCAACTGTAAAAACGGCCGTATCTGTACGCCTTTAAGCAACCACAGGCTGACAAGCACTATCCCGATCATAACGCCACCGAACAGCATACTGAACGCCACAGTTCCATAAAATAGCATTGGTTTTTTACGGAACATAAGTAAAAACTTGAGGGCTAGCACATCAAAAAAAGAAATAGGTATACGCAAAAAACCGAACTTAGACCTGCCGCCAATCCTTGGATGCCAGGAAACCGGGACCTCGGCAACGGAATACCCCATATCGGCAGCTATCATAATAATAAAGCGGTGCCAGTCAGACCGCAGTTCAATATCCCTCAGGACCTCCAGCCGGAACCCCTTAATCCAGTTCATATCATGAAGGTCCAAATGAAAAAGTTTTCGAGAAACAAAGTTATAGACTCTAGAGGCAAGCACTTTACCGTCTTTGCGTCCCTGCCGGTACCCGGAAACAACGTCAAAGCCTTCCTGCAGCTTAGAATATAAAATGGGAATATCCGATTCAGGATCTGATTCCAGATCGCCCGGCAAAAAAATAAGATACTCCCCTTCAGCAACACTGAACCCTGATTTCATGGCAGCTGTCAGGCCCAGGCTTTTTTTGTGGGTAACAATTTTGAGCTTATAAGAACTTTTCAGGTCTTTTAATATTCGCGCAGAATCATCCGTACTTCCATCATCGACAAAAATAATTTCGCCCGACTTCAAGTTTAAGGACTCAAAAGCCGACTCAATCTTTTTAAGGACTTTCTGAAGAGATGCAGATTCATCCCTGGCAGGAATGAACACGGACAATTCGTAATTATAGGCATTGGAAACAGTCATTTTTCTTATTCAATTATAGTCGGTTTCAGACTATAATATCCCTCAAATAATTAGTAAAACCCGATCACCTGATATTCATTATAGTATAGAGAAGATTTGAATGACAATATGTACGGAAAGAAGACTGCATATCGTACAATTGCACCTTTGAAAAAACTTTTGACAGGTCTATCGAAAAGTTTGTCAACGATAAAAAAAATAACAAATAGCGTATCTATACAAAAATATATAAAACCTTTATCATTAATGGAAATACTGTTATTAGTAATAAAAAGAATTGGAGTACCATCAAAAAGCAAGGATTTCTATGGGTTTTAAACTGGGCAACATAATAATTAGACCATATTATGTGATACTTTCTATATTCCTTATTGCCGTAATAAGTTACTCGGCATCTGTGACCCTTAGAATAAAAGAGAATCAGCAGGTAGTAGAACAGTATAAAAAGGAAAAAGCAGCCTTTTTACAATTTAATACTCAGACTACCGAGTTTAATAAACACATCTCAAACATAGTAAATATCAATAACAGGCTTTCCCCCTTATTAGGATTAAAACAAATCGACAAAACCCCAGCACTCTATCTGGAACCCGGGAGCAGCACCCAACCATCAGGAGTATTAGAGAAAATCACGGTTACGACCACAAAAAAAGGCAAAGCGGAGATCAGCAGGATCTTCCTAGGAAAAAACATGGCACTGGAACTTGTCAGCAGAGAAAAAGATCCCGCCAAATCCAGCTACCGGGCCAACCTAGTAGCAGAGCGCATCAAAGCCCTCATTGCAAAGAGAACGGCATACCAGAAAATTATCATTCGGCCATTTGAGAAAAATAACTATGGGATTATTATAAATAATTCCCTGATTTTCACTATCACTCCGCACGAGGCACACTACAACAATTCGATCAACACGCTGGCCCAGGCACAAAGGGCTGCCCGCATATTCCATAATGCCCTCATTACCTTCAGCAAAGAATACAGTCACAACAGCAAACACCAACAGGAAAAGTTACCCGGCACCATTCAAATTAACAGGGAACATCTAAAAAATACCACTGCGCAATTATCCCATCTCAATACTGTCATATCCAAAATTGCCGCCAATACAACTCAGGTTGAAGATAAGATAAAAAAATGCTATCACCGTTTCAAGCAAACGCCGTCGATACGGCCCGTAGCAGGCAACGTCCTCTCAGCATACGGCTATCGGTTATCATCGTTTTCAGGAAAAGTAATTTTCCACAAAGGTGTCGATCTTAGTGCTTTCGTCGGGACTCCTGTCAAAGCATCGGCTGACGGATATGTCAGTTTTACCGGCTGGCATGCCGGACACGGAATTACCGTTATCATTAACCACGGTTATGGGCTGGAAACATTATACGGACATCTCTCCAAAGCACTGGTACGCAAAGGTCAGCGCGTATCAAAAGGGCAACGTATAGCCAAATCGGGATTAACCGGACTGACAACAGGCCCCCATCTTCATTATGAGGTCATCAATAAAGGAACGGCTATAAATCCAATGAAGTACCTTAATCTCGATATCCTTAGTGCAAATAAAATTTGGTAAAAAAATCAATCAGAGATTATAACGGCCTTTGTTTTTTTTGAGATGGTTAATAATCCCGCCATCATAATATATCTTTAAAATAGCAGGTTCGATAGGCACCATTTTTATGCCTAATTGCTTATTAATATTCCTAAGAAAATTATTCTTCAAATCTATCTCGATCTCATCTTTCGTTTCCATGTAATCAGTATTACATTCGATAAGCAGAAAACCGTTATTAAAAGCATTACGATAAAACGTATGAGCAAATGATTTGGCAATTATGACTTTTATTCCGGCTGCCAATAGAGCCTGCAATGCCTGTTCCCGTGTCGACCCGCATCCGAAATTATAGCCGCCGACCAGGAAATCTCCCCTGGTTATTTTGTCATTAATTCCCGGCTCGATATCTTCAAAAATATGTTTTGCCAAAAAACTTTTATCTTCTGACTGAAACTTGTATTTTCCTGATATTATATAATCACAATTAACATCATCTTCAATTTTTTCTAATTTATAAACAGTTCCTTTTATTTTCATTATCAGCCCTCAAAAACATCTATAGCTTTAGTAATTTTCCCGGCTATTGCACTTGCTGCCACAGTTTCCGGAGATGCCAGGTACACGCTCGAATCTTTGCTGCCCATAATTCCCTGATAATTCCTGTTAGACGTCGAAATAACAACTTCTCCGGAAGCAACAATGCCCATATGGGTACCAACACAAGGCCCGCAGCCAGGAGGTAATATTGTCGCACCGGCATCAAGAAAAATATCAATTATGCCTCTCCTGATAAGTTCTTTTAATATCTTTCTTGAAGACGGAACAATTAACAACCGGACCAGAGATTTCTTTCCACGCAGGATCTGTGCTGCACTCTCATAATCTTCTATTTGCCCGGATGCACAGGTACCGATAATAGCCTGATCAACTCTAACATTTTTCAGTTTGCTAATGTAATCAATGTTATCAGGGCTATGAGGCATAGCAACCATATTCTTTACTTCCTCAAGATTAACCACAAGCTTTTCGATATAATCTGCATCCGGGTCCGGATCAACCGGACAAAAATGAGTTTTGACATATTTCCTTGTCCAGTATTCAGTCTGCTTATCAAAGGGCATTAATGCCGTAACTCCACCCATTTCGTTTGCCATATTGCATATAGCAGTACGTGACGCCATATTGAACTCTTCGAGTGCAGTTCCTCCGTATTCTATAGCAAAATCTCTCAAATGCGCGTAATCAACTTTAAAAATTGAAATAAGGTGAAAAATAAGGTCCCTGACTGAAACGCCGGGAGAAAAACTACCTCTCAATTCGACAAACAACGTCTCCGGAACAAAGCTCCATAACTTGCCGGTAGCCATAACTGCAGCAAGGTCCGAAGCGCCAACACCTAATCCAAGCGCGTTCAAAGCACCATACATGCAGGAATGTGACTCCCCGCCGACAATAAGCCCGCCAGGGCAGATAATCCCGCTTTCGATCATAATCTGATGACAAATCCCACACCCCACGTCAAATAATTTTATTTGATGGGCCTGCGCGAAATGCCTTATCTTATTATGGATCATTGATACGCCGAGTAATGGAGAAGGCGTACTGTGATCAATAACGAAATAGTTATTATTCTTGTCATGTAACGGAACACGCAATTGATTAAACATATCAATAACGATACCTGCCGAACCGTCTTGAGCCATTAAGGCATCGACATTAACAATAGCAACCTTACCTTCTTCGACAACTTTTTCCAGGTGACTATCAAATATTTTTTGAATTATTGTTCTTCCCATAACCCTAACCTTAACACTATTTTGATTGCTCTTCATAATTATATCATCTTCGTCAAGATTTGAACCCGGATAATACAAATAATATGGATATTTCGAACATTGCCCATACACAAACTACTTACTATAATAATATCTATTCTTAAGAATCGGATAATTCAATGATATACACGAAATTAAGCTCAGGCCATATTCGGCATCTGCTAAGCAGCAAACTGTCTATGCCCTATGTTTTTCTTGAGACCGCCGCAACCAGCAATCAGGAAACCCATTCATATCTTTTCTCCGAACTACACGACGTAATCGCATATGATGGCAGTTACGAACCAAGTGAGCTCTTTGACAGGATGGAAGAATATCTCGATAAAGGGTTCTGGATCTGCGGATCATTTGATTATGAATTCGGATATTTCCTGGAACCCACGCTTCGTCCATTAGTAAATGAGGCTTCAGCGCCCTATACCTGGATCGGGGTCTGGAAAGCGCCCCAAATCATCAGTCACTCAAGCGATTCACCAGCCGAAGCTAACCATACCAATCCCCTGAGCTCACAGCTGCCTGCCGAAGTTTTTGCTCTGAAGGACATAACCCCCTCGATCAGCAGAGAAGAATACTCGGAAGGTATTGCTAGAATCAAAGAGTATCTTCATAAGGGACATACCTATCAGATCAATTATACTTTCAAGCTGGATTTTGATTTTTCCGGGAGTATCCTTGAGTTCTATCTTAGGTTACGACAAAACCAGCCGACATCGTACCTTGCGCTGATTAATACCGGAGAGGCTTCGATTGTATCCCTCTCACCGGAACTATTCTTCCGCATAAATAACGGTATAATTACCGCAAAACCTATGAAAGGAACTATTAAGCGAGGCGTGACCGAGGCCGAGGAACAACGGCAACGACATCAGCTGTCTACCTGCCCCAAAACCCAGGCAGAAAATGTCATGATAGTCGATCTCCTCAGAAACGATCTCGGCCGGATCGCAAAAAACGTTACAGTATCTGAGCTCTTCTCTATTGAACAATACAAAACACTCTACCAGATGACCTCGACAATTGAAGCTTCATTAAAAAAAAACATATCACTCAAAGACATTTTTACAGCAGTATTTCCTTGCGGTTCAGTTACCGGTGCACCCAAAATAAAATCGATGCAGATAATAAAAGAATTAGAAAAAGAACCGCGGGGTATCTATACCGGGGCTATCGGATACATAGCTCCCGATCGTGAATCTTGCTTTAACGTCGCCATCAGAACTATTACCGTTAAAGCAGGGAAAGGCTCAATGGGTATCGGAGGCGGCATCGTTGCAGACTCTATCGAAGCGACCGAATATGAAGAAGCGCTCCTCAAATCAAATTTCCTCGTATCGCTAAAGCCCACGTTTGGTCTCTTAGAAAGCATACTCCGGGAAAAAGACACAGGCTATTATCTCTTAGACCTCCACCTGAAAAGATTAATCTCGTCAAGCTCTTACTTCGGCTTTTCGTTAGATATAGAGAAAATCAAGCACGAACTATCCCATATCACAATAAGTAATGATATGGACTATAAGGTCAGGCTCATAGTGACAAACGGTGTTATTACCATTGAGAAAGCCCCCCTATCCCCCATTACAGGACCGGTAAAGGTTAAGATAAGCGAGACTGCAATCGACCCTGACAATATATTCCTCTATCACAAAACCACAAACAGGTATTTCTATAACCAGGAACAGGAGAAAGCTGGCAGGGAAGGATTCTTCGAGGTTATTTTTTTTAATACCAGGGGGGAATTAACTGAAGGAACAATAACAAATATATTCATCCAAAAGTCGGAACAGCTCTATACCCCGCCAATCAGGTGCGGCATATTAGACGGAGTACTGAGGCAATCACTCATTAAAGAAAACCAAGCTATAGAAAAAATTCTTTCCATAGAAGACCTCAAAACCGCTGATAAAATTTTTGTTGGAAATTCTGTAAGGAAACTAATCGAAGCAGACGTTATACTTTGAACTTCTGTGCCAGGTTCAGCAGGTCATACGATTCTTTTGCGAGAACACAAAGGGCCGTCGCTATGTTCTCAGTCGCGGAATGCACTTGTTTAAAGTTGGAATTAACATTTTCACTTGACTGATAACTTAACTTAGCAAAATTATCAACTTCCTGTATAGAATTTTGTACCCGCCCGGATAGCGCTATCTGGGTTTTAATGATCTTATCTACATTTGCGAATAATTGAGCAATGCTTTCGACTTTATTTCCAATCGAATCCAACTCATTTAAAGCGCTTTTGATAATTTCCCCGCCTTCGTTAACTTCGTCAACTTCGCTGCGGATACTGGAAACAACTTTATCAGTACCTTCTATTATTTCACCAACCGTTACCTTTATCTTATTAGCAGCTTTATTAGTGCTATCTGACAATTTGCGAATCTCCTCTGCAACAACTGCGAATCCCCTTCCGGCATCACCTGCCCTTGCAGCCTCAATTGCCGCATTCAATGATAAGAGATTCGTCTGGCTAACGATGGTATTAATAACCTCAACAACCTGATTGATCTGCTTACTTTTTACTTTCAGCTCATCTACAAAATTTCTGGAAATCGCTACTCTTGTTTTAATCGACTCTATTTTTTCTCCGGCAATATTAGCTGACTTCAACCCGTCTTGAGCTGAACTATTAACTTCCTGAGTACCAATTATCGCTTCACTATTGGCTTCTTTTATATAGTTAATGTGCTGCAACAGCAATTCAATCTCTGATTTCGTATTTTCGGTCATTTTAGAAAGAGAATTGCTTTCGATCGCTATCCCGGTAATCGAAATCGAGGTCTGCTCGGCAGTAACATTTAACTGTTCACTGGTAGCACTCAGCTCTTCCGCAAGTGCAGCAGTTTTGCTGGCAGTCTCCAAAATACTTCGAATAATTGCTCTCTGCACAGCAAGGAATTTGTTAAAATTAAGGCTCAGTTTGCCGACTTCGTCATCCGCCAGCACCGGAAGCTCTCTGGTAAGGTCGCCGCCGCCTTCAGACATTTCCGCCAACGCTTTATTCACAATATCCAGCGGCTTGGTGATAAGTGAAGACGCCAACAAAATCAAGGCCACAGCAAGCACAATACTCATAAAGGAAATAAGCAGTATCCCTGCCATGCTGGCATATTTCAAACGATTACTTTCCTTGAGATCTAATGCAGTTCCAAGAGCTCCGATATATTTCTCTTCAAGCCCTATTATGGGAAGAAACCCCATCAACATTTGCTTCCCTTGAAAAGAGACGGTACCAACTACCTTGTCGAGTTTTTTTTCAACTAATCCTTTTGCTATCGTCGAATCAACTTTTGATCCGATAAAATGACGATTATTTTTATCTCCCTCGAGTGATGACGAGATAATGGTATCACCTTGCAGCACAGCCGAGTGAAGAGTAATCTGTTCATGCAGATCTTCCAGAAAAGCGCTATTATTGAGAAGATATCCGACTATCACAATACCGACCAAATTCGTCTCATTAAACATAGGACAAACCGATTGGATCATCATTCCTGAAAAAACGCCAGCTACCGTAGCTACGGAAATCAAATTTTCGGCGGCTAACGCTTCTTTTGTGAGTACACTGGCATAAGTAAAAGAATTGCCTTGTTTCACCTGGCGAAAAATATCGCTCCCCGGAAGCTGATCATAAAAGCTATCCTGATTATGACCCCTCGCGATAACCCTTAAATTAGTATCAACTACGGTTATCATCGAGAGCCCTTTATCCTTTTTCATATATGCAAGGTAATTCGAAAGTTGCAGCGTATTTTTTTCTA
Source organism: Candidatus Margulisiibacteriota bacterium (assembly GCA_003242895.1). Lineage (NCBI taxonomy): Bacteria > Bacillati > Candidatus Margulisiibacteriota > Candidatus Margulisiibacteriota bacterium. The sequence continues at coordinate 5,576 of QKMY01000061.1, read as the reverse complement.
AGGTCATTCTAATAATTGATTGGTCACTAGCCAGAGAACCGGCTGCGGAACCTACTGCAGAAGACTTATTATTATAGGTCAGTTGCAGCATTGAAAGGTTATTTCTGATTTTATTGGAGGTTTCTCTTCCGGTATACACGTTTAAAAGGCCAAACATATATATCGAGACAAGGAATAATGGAATAGTAACTGTTATAACAGACACTGTTACCAGACGGACCCGCAAACTATTAGAAAAAGATAATAAATTCGATATTCCCATGCATCAATAAACTTCTTTACAGTTATTTGCTATTCTTATTTTAGCATCTTTTTCCGACACTAGCGAAAAGTTTTCGAAAATAATTTTTATATACACTGTTATGTTCAATGCTTAATTACTTCCCAAGGCTCAACGTCCCCGGTTATTTTTTTGAATAGCGGATGAGTCTCTATACGGTTAATCATTTTTAGCTGTTCATATAACGAGGGCGCCCTGTCTTTTAATTTCCCCAACAGACGATTGAATTCGTAGTCGACCTGCCCGCTTGTTACCAGTATTTTTCCTGAATATACTTGATTTACAATCTTCCTTCGATTGAACCTGTACCCTCTAATATCAGCCTCGTCAGCAACACCCCTCAAAAAACTGGCAATAGCGCCAACCGGGTCTTTGGCATGCTTAAATCTTATTAGTTGAGGATGATTCTTATAACTTTTTGTGTTACCCTGCAAAACATTTTGAGCAAGTAGTCCTTCCCTCCAGAGCGCAACTAAGCCCTTAGAATCCAGATATCCGGGATGTAATGACCAAAGTCTCATAATGTCTCGTTACAACATACAGTAATAATATACGCTCATCATATATAAACACCCTGACTTAATCAACCAGGCTTCAGCCTCGAGGAAATGATTGCGGAATGCCCGCCTCACCTGACCGAAGGAAGTCGTGTACCTTTTATGGAAGAACTGACAACCTTTTGTGCAGTCCGGGAAGTTAGCTTTCCACCGCGTTCACTACAAAATATGTATGATTCAGCGGTTTTGTTTTCTATATAGTCTTGTAATTGAAGACTCAGCTTGTCGGAAGAATAGTTATTCTATCTTTGTGTCCTTTAGCCTGTTTAATATGGACGTTAGATTATCAAAATCAATATCCTTGACCCTCAGATTAAGCAGTTCACTTACTCGCAACCCAGCTCCATAAGCCAAAGAGATCATCAATCTATGTTTTTCGTTTCTTGTGAACTGAATGATTTTTTGGATTTCACACCGATTAAAAACAACAGGGAGGTGCTTCTCTTTCTGAGGATATTTAATTGTTATGCACAATCTCGTTTTTAGTAATTTGCTATAAAAAAATTTGATCGCGTTCAAATACACACTTACTGATTGAGAAGATTTCCCTCGCAGATAAAGATTATGTAAGTAGTTTTTGATCTCATCAGTTGTTACATCTGATGGATCTTTATGCAATTCAGAAAAATAATGAATTAAACAAAACCTGTAACTTTTGATAGTTTTAGCACTATAATTTCGAATCCGCAATTCGCGTTCTACATTTTCAACATGAGTGATCATATTACGCTACCAATCAGAAATATGCGATAATTTACGTCACATTATAATCGATAAAACAAATTAACGCAATAGTTCGCAAAACATACCAAATTCCACATTTATCCACCAAAACACTTCGCATATGATTTAGTTATGTTCAATTGTTGACTGGTTTAGGATTGCTAACAAGTTACATAGTTTGTTCAGGTTATTTTTTCGCCGACTGATGGTGTCCAGAACGTCCTGTTCTGGACGGATTTATATAACGGATTAACAATCCTCATTTTATTTACATCCGTAAATCTGACTACTCAAGAGGAGCTACCTCCTTGTAATAATTATTTATATCGTCACCATTCCATATTTTATTTCTGAATCTCTATGATAATTGACCGATTCTACCATGACCATCTGCGTTGTTAATTTTTCCGTCTAACGACTAAGCTCAGCCGTGCCGGCAAAAAAATCAGGGTAACCCCTCAAATCACCGGGATTACCAACCCGGTCTGTTGGATCAGTGCATCAAGTAATTTTAATATCTTAGTGACATCGTAGCTACCGCTTCGCAGCAGATCATTGGGCTGATCGTAGAAATATTTTGAATAGGTCTCTTTGAAATCCAACACTCCATGCCATGCGTTGATGTCCTTTTTGAAGTTGCTCCATGTGACCTGAGGGCCGGGATATTGATCCAAACGGAGGTCGAGATAGCATTCAATCGTAGCGGCTCGTCCATTGATATCAGAAACGCTAACACCCTCCGGACCTCGGGTGGCGAACTTCCTAAATTCCTCAAGATCGGGTAAGAGCATCGCTCGCATGTTCGCAGGTAGTTTCAGTTTTTCGAGCTTGCGAAAAGCGTCAACGCCCTCCGCATCGTTGTCGAAAACGAATAAGACCTGATTGAGAACGTCAATTCGCAAAAGCCCCTCTGCGAATTTGACGAGATTGCCGGTTCCCCAGAAATGATGGCGTTCATCGACATCCACGAAATTGAAAAAATCTGCCACGTCCGGACGGAAAATATCGAGCGACCGCCGAATGATGCGTGCGTCAGATGCGCCCTCTGTTGCGATCAGAATTTTTTGTTTTTGCCGCGCACCCGGCTGGAATGCTTCACGTTGAACCCAACCGGCATGGACAATAGGACCAAACGCCCATGTGACCTCAACTTCAGCATTGGCCTCATTCAGGGCAAAGATCTGAAGCATCGACTCCGCACTCAGAATGCAAACTTTCGAGGAAAGGAAGCTAGTTTCGGACCAATAAGAATCAGAGTTGTCGGTCATGGGAATCCGCGCAAATATGCCGATATCAGCGGCAAACCGCCCCTGTGAAAGCGTGTCTCGATCTGGCCCTTCGTACTCGACATAACCGCTTTTCAGATTGCTTAGCGGATGGCGGCAAGCTAAATTACAGAATTCTTCAAACGTTAGATACTCGCTTTTTTGCTCTTCTAGCTCGCTATAGCTATCCATCTCGACCGATTCCGCAACCACCGCTTGATATTCGGCGCGTGCGGCTTCAAGAGTGAAGCCGAGTAGCTCAAGGCGAGGCAAGATGCGAGAAAGCGTTCTAGCAAAAAGTTCCTCAGCTTCGTCAAGCTCTCCCTTTTCTTCGGGATGTTCTTCGTAATAACCGTAATCTATTGAGTCCGTCTTGCGGCGAATGAGATCACCTTCCTGAAACAGTAACCCGTAATCTATCCCCATGAAGTTTTTGGAATACGATAGGGACACGTTAGCAATGCAGAGTTCTATGGAAGTTCCCATTTAATATGCCTTCCAGCCAAAATTTAAATTTTGTAGTCTATTTTTTATATATTTCGTGATGCCTAATGACTAAGCTCGCCTGCTGCTTGGACTCTTTAACACATTACCTTGTTAATAGTCATTCAGATTCTAGAAAAACTGACCGTAAAAGTGGTCAGGTGCAGCGTTTTGTTATGTATTCGATATTTTTACATTGTCGACAATTCAGAGACAATCTTTTTGACACCATTAACAGCTTTTTCTAACAATTGCAATACAGGTTCACCGTTTGATTGAAAATTGAAAGAAACCCATGTAATAACCTCTTGTTTTGCGTTGCCCAATATCATAGCTGGATTATTTACATCGATTCTTTGCCCTCCTGGAATTATTGCTCCACCAAATTGAATCATTGCTCCGGCCCCCATCTGAATACTGCAACCTTCTCCCATCGATATCGATGCACCACCAGAGGAAATATTCAGTTGTCTAGTTTCTTTCCTTTCTTGTGGAGTCAAATGCTGATGTTTATTTTCGTTATTTAAATCCATAAATTTTGGGAACCATTCATTACTTGGATTAGCAAAAGCTTGATATGATTCAATTTTTGACGCAATGTCCGGACGATTTCTTATCAGCCCCGGAATTTTATTGTCAATTATTCTTTTCGACCGAAATTCGGTCGCGCTCAATCCTGCCCAAGCATAAGGGAAGTAGATATTCTGTTTTTTTGATGTATCACCGTATTTATCAAATAGTCCATGGGAACAATAGTCTAACGCTGATCGTAGGTTCTCCATTAAATTCTTTATTTCTATCAGCAAAGCAGCTTTTATAGTTTTTTCATATAATGAAGCATTGTAGATGTTCTTAATTTTTTGAAACGTTTCTTCCGAATATTCAGTCAATTGTTTTGCATTTTCAAAATTATCCATGATACGTACCTCTTCATTTTGGTATGCCTAACGACCAAGCTCACCTGCGCTTGGGTCACTGGGATTCTGCTTATAAACTAACCATTGCCTTATTCCTAGTCATCATAATCTAGGTAAGTTAGCACTAAAGCGGTCTGGTGCAGCGTTTTGTTATGCCTTTATTTGCTTCTTTCAAATCCGTCAGCTTCTAGTTAAGTGTCTATTTAATTTTCAACAATAGCTGCATATTCTTTCATTTATTCATTCCGTATTTTATCTGCATCTTCTTCGTTAACCAGCAGTTTCTCTCATGTTTATTTGCTTTTTATTATTTCCGCACCAGCGTGCCTAAGCTATAATACGATTTTGATATATGAGATCACCCACCAGTATAAGGTATTTTTGAAGTTTTAATGTCGATTTTTCTATCTCCTAGAAAAGACTTAAGTCCCTTAACAGCACTAATCATATTAGGATTTGGGCCTATTATGACATGATCTATATAATTCGAAATATTATCAAACTTATTTTTGTAAATTGGAATAATGCTATGGCTACCTGTACGATGATTTATTTTTTGCTGATTGTTTAACTTTGCACTTAGGCGCCACTCTTTTTCCTCCTTAAATGCATGGTGCTTAATGTGTAAACAGTCACCCCAAACATCAAAAAAGTTTATCGAAACTAATTCTTTAGAGAAATTGTTTGCATAAATTTCAAGTAAAGTGCCTTCGACTATTTCATATAGCTTCTTTTTTGAATACAGACAATGATATAATAATTGGCCAATTCGAGAAAAATTAGTAGGACTTTGCCATGAATCTTTAATTTCTTTACTGAACTTTTCATAATTAAAACCAATACTAATACCTTTACCAAATGAGGTATACCCTCGCCATTGACTTAATAAATCACCTTTCTCTGAGAAACTAAATACAAAAGAGTAACAGTGTAGATTATTAACTGTTTCTATTAGGTTTAACAAAATGCTTAAAAGTTTATCCAATGTGTATTTATTAAAATTAGGATTATAAATTTTGAATTTCTCTATTATTTTTTTAGGATTATCATCTATTTTCTTTATGTATTGTTTATATGATTCGATTGCGTAATTTAATTCTGAGTTATCATTGAGAAATCTTACATCTGTCATCCATAGTTCATTTGAATTAATGATATTAGTAAAATTTTCAATACTTGTATAGTGATATAAATTTTTTGGTAGTTTGGTCATAGGATTTTATTTATTTTACTTACTGTCACCGTGTGCATCTGTAATATCCTAAAATAAAGCAACTAAAACGTCCTGCATTTTCTCAAGATAACCCAACCTGAAAAGATACTTTCCATAATTAAAACAACCTAATGGATA